>JACPYM010000011.1 GCA_016196035.1 Acidobacteriota bacterium
AACCCACGGGCAGCGCGCAATCATTTGCGCGTCGCGTCAGCGACGCTTGAAACACGCGACCATTCAAGCGTCGCTGACGCGACGCGGGTTTGTGGCGCGGATACCGTGGGTTGAAAACCCACGGCTAAATTCAACCGCCGCGAACGCGGCAAAAACAATTTTCAAAACACGAGATAACTTAGTTTCTCGTGTATTGAGTATCAGGAATTGACGCTCTATGCTGACTTGGCGGCAGAGCGGGCGTTAGCGGCGGAACGGGCTGGGCAGAAGATCGTGGTGGAGGTCAAAAGCTTCGTTGGCCTTGCCAAGCTGCAAGAGTTGAAGATCGCGTTGGGGCAGTACGACATTTATGCCAGCTTTCTGGAATTGCTCGCGCCTGAACGCAAGCTCTACGCCGCGGTGAGCGCGCAGATTCACGCGGATTTCTTCAGCCGCTCGGCGATTCAAGTGGTGATGCGCCGGACGCGGCTGCCGCTGATCGTAGTGGACATTAGACATCGAGGAGGTTGTGCAATGGATCAACTAACCAAATACCGCGAACTCATCAAACAAATCCTGACTGAATATGTCACCCTAACGAAGCGCACTAAGACGACAGGGCCCGAATCACAGTTGTTGATGGATGACGTGCGGGGTCATTACATGTGGCTCAAATTGGGTTGGGAAAAGGGACGGCGCGTGCAATACATCACTGTTTACGTGCGCCTGTGTGATGGGAAACTCTGGATCGAAGAGGACTGGACGGAAGACGGTATTGCCACCGAGTTGCTGCGTGCGGGCGTCCCCCAAGAAGACATCGTGCTGGCCTTTAACGCGCCAGATTCCAGGTCGCAGACGGAATCGGTTGCTGCTTAGCCGCTGTGGCATTCAAACTGATGCTCTTCACACAAAACGACTCATCTTTCACTAACACCTCCACTGTGAATTTCTGGCTCGGCGTGGATGGCGGCGGTACCAATTGCCGCGCCGCACTCGCTGATGCCGCAGGCAAAGTGCTGGGCGCCGGGCAAGCGGAGGCCGCCAATCTCATCCGCGTAGGGGTGGAAGCGGCTGTCGCACATATTCAGCAAGCCGTTGCCGCAGCCTGCGCCCAGGCGGGCGTCAGCGTGGCGCAAATTACCGGCGCGTGTTTTGGCTTAGCAGGCGTCGGCAATGCACAACATCACGCGGCGATGTTGGCGGCCTTGCGAGCGACGTTTCCGATTCCACATTTGCTGCTCGAAACCGATGCGCGCATCGCGTTGGCCGGGGCGACCGATTTGCAGCCGGGCGTGGTCGTTATCGCGGGGACGGGTTCGATTGCCTGTGGCATCAATGCGCGCGGCCAATTTGCGCGCGCGGGCGGCTGGGGGCCGGCGATGGGTGATGAGGGCAGCGGGTTTTATATCGGACGTCGCGCGCTGGCGGCGGTGGTGATGGCTTTTGACGAACGCGGAGCCGCCACCAGTCTGAGCGGGCCTGTCTGCCAGCACTTTCACGTCAGCGCGCCGCCCGAATTGCCACCCGTGATTTACAGTGAACCGGTCAAAGTGATGCACGAGATTGCCCAGCTTTCCAAACTGGTGGTCGCGCACGCGCAAACGGGCGATACCGTGGCGCTGGGCATTCTGACCGATGCTGCGCACGAGTTGGCGCGCGCCGTCAACGCTGTGATCAGGAAACTCGGTATGCAAGATGAAGCGTTTCGCGTGGCCTATGTGGGCGGCGTGTTCGGCGCGGGGGACTTGATGCTGGAGCCGTTGCGGCGGGCGGTGCGTGCTGGCGCGCCATGGGCGGAAGTCGCGCCGCCGTTGCTGCCGCCCGTGCAGGGCGCGGTGAAATTGGCGCGGGGCTTGTCGGCGGCTTTACCAAACGCTCATCTCAACGCGTGACTTGAAAGGTGTACTGCTCAGCCCGAATTGAACCTGCTGTCGCCATCAGGTTGATTTGATATGCACCGGCGGGTAATTGCGCGGTCGGCACCGTTAAAACAAGCTGTTGTTGCTGGCCTTGCTTGAGCAGGCGCAAGCCATCCCAACGTTGTTCCTTACCCAACTCGTCACGCAAGACGGCCTGATACGCTCCGCTTTCCACTTGTTCCAATTCAAGAATGAGTTGAATTTGCGTAGCGCCGGACGGCACAGCAATGAAATTGCCTGCCGCGCCGCCGCGCGTCGCGAAAGGCAGCAGCGTGAACGAGGCCAGTGGTGGCGTGGTGGCGCTGCTGGTATGCCATATCCCCCAACCCACGGCCGCGAGTAACACGAACGCGGCGGCATAGGTCAAAGGAGAACTCAACCAGGCGCGCCACCAAGGTATGGGCGGGCTGGGCGCGAGCGTGAAGGTCGCTTGATTTTGTGGGGCGACAGGCTCGCGGGCCGCCGCTTCTTTCGCGAGTTGTTGGTGCAAGGCTTGCGCCCAACGTAAGCGTGTGCGGCGTTCCGGGGCGGCCAGAAAGGTTTGCTCGAATTGTTGCCGGTCGGCGGGACTCAATTCATCGGCAATGTATTCATCCATCAACTCGTCTTCTTCAGCCTGCAACAACTCAAAAAAATCGCCGTCGTGCAGTAAACGCTCTTCCAAAGCTGCGCTGGGTTCAGCCGCTAGGACTCCAAGCAGATATTTTTTTATTTGTGTAGCTTCCATGTCTGTTCTAAACATTTTTCACCTGCACCATCAACCTGCACCCAAAAATGGGAAATTCTTTTCTCACGAACCGCGCTTTCAAACTGTTATGGGCAAGGCGCACATTTTATTTCATCGGTACTCGCGCGAACGTTGGGTCGCGGGGGCTGATTCGGTTCCAAAGTCTTTTAGGTATCTTCAACATCGCTCTTGGGTTAAAGCCATTCGACCGTTATTTCTCCAGGCCTTCGCACAGGTATTGAAAAAGTTGTTGGCGCAACCGGTGGACACGGATTTTGAGCGCGTTATCGCTCAGCCCGTATTGCTCGGCCAAGCGGCGGCGGTGCTCGATCTTGGCGCGTTTGTCGTATTGGTAGTAAGCGGTCACCAACTGACGCTGCTCCGGTTCCAGGCGTTGTAAGCAGCGTTCCAGGCATTGCGCTTGATGTTCTGCTTCGGCGGCTGATTCAGGGGGCGGTAAAGGCAGCGGCGCAGGTTTGACCTTGGTATATTCACGGAAGATGAAATTGGCGATGCCGTAAAAATAGAGTTTACGGTCGCCCTGATAGGTGGGGGCGATTTCCGGCAGCTTGGCGCTCACGCGATTGAAGGTTTCATCCGCCAATTCGTCCGGCGTGTGACAGCCGCGCGCGGTGAAGATTTTGATCAAGCGCTGGCGAATTTCTTCGTAGCACTTACCGGCGCTTTCGCGCTCTGGCCCAAGCCAATCCAGCAATTGGTCGAAGGCTTCCGGCGTCAGTTCCCAGTCTTTTTTCATTGAGGGGTGATGCGCGAGCGCTTCAGTTTCGCGGGGGCGCGTGGGGAGCGCCTGGGGAACTGAAATTGCGCGGTTCTCCTTGCAAGATAAACGCCGCCCAAAAGAAAGGCGCGCTGGTGCGAGGTTGGTTCAACATCTCCAATTGCGCTTGCCGTAAGGCGGCGGCGGGGGCGCGCTTTTCCTGCAACATACCTTGATAAAAGCGGCCCATCAACGCCGGGGTGGTGTGGTCGTTGACCTTCCACAAACTAGCGACGACCCGCGTGGCGCCCGCATACATAAAGCCGCGCGTCAACGCGATCAGCCCTTCGCCCCGCACCTCTTTGCCCAGCGCCGTCTCGCAGGCGCTCAGCACGATCAGTTCGGCGGGCAATTTCAACCGGTAGATTTCGTGCATCCGCAACAGACCGTCCGTCTTTTTCCCGTCGGGTTGAACGCAGGACAGGAACAGGCCGGAAAGTTCAGGATGCGCGCCGTCCAAGTGTCCATGTGTAGCAAAATGCAGGATGCTGTAGGCGCTCAATTGCGGGCCATCCAGAATGCCGCGATTGACGTCGAAGCCTTTCAAAATAAGACTTTGCTCCGGTGCCGCATACTTCCGAATCGCTTCAGCCTCTTCGTCTGCATTGAACAAACGTGTGAGTGGGATCAGGGCGCCGTCATGCGCACGCACGGACAACCCTGACGAGACTGCTGATGGCTGTGTGGTAGCCAATGCCTGGCCCGCCATCTTGGAGCTTGTCGAACGTAACCGTCCATCATCGGAGTTGTAAACCGGATCAGCCAAAACGGCAAGCAGTTTAGCGTTCGGTGGCCGCGCCGCCCGTTGCCGCCGCAATTCCGCCAGCACCGCGCCGGAGGGCAAGCTGGTGATCTCGAATTTCGTCAGCAAGGGCGTTCCCGCCGGCGCGCCCGGCAAGGGCAAGGCGCAGAACGGCAGGTATTGCAGCGCGCCATCACTGACCACGAGCAAGCTGGGCTGCTGCAACTGTGCCAGCAATTCAGGCGGCAAAAGCATTTCGCTGAGCCGGGCAGCTTCCTGCCAATACTGTGCATCGGCCTGGCGGACGTATTCGCCGAAGGTTTCCTGGGGAGCGTGCAAGCGCGCCGTGAGTCGTTCATAAACACACTGCGCCTGTGTTTCAATCTCGCTGCGTTTGGCTAACTGCCAACTGCGCACTTGTTGCGGCGTGATCAACCACACATAGCTGCGTTCTTCACCAAAAGCATATTCCAGCAGCGCCGTCTGTCCATCCAGCAATTGCCGTTGCACGGTGCGCGCGTCAGTCAGCGGCGGCTGTGTCAGCGCGGCATAGCCGGGCGCGGCTTGGCGCAGCTCGCCCTCCAGCGTAGCCAATTGTAAGCGCAACTCGCGCACCTCACGGGTCAAGGCCGCCTGCTCTTCGGGCTTGACCTCGGAAAGCAAACGATTGGCCGCGACGTTTAACTGTTCCTGCAAGGCGCGCTCGCGTTCAAGCAAGGCGAGCGGCAAACCGGTGCGCATCTCGGCGCGGCTCTCGTTGAGCATTTCGCGTAGGGTGCGCGCGCGCGCTTGCTCGTTCATTTGCCAGGCGCGCGCGGCAAACCCGGCCTGTGGCTGCCGTTCGTGCTGGCGCATCAGGATGTCCACGTACAAGCCGTAGCTCTTTTGCACGGTGGCGAAATAGGATTCGCGCAATTGGCGATTAGCGACGCGTTCGCGCAACGTTTCGATTAGTTGGCGGGCGCGCTTGATTTCCTGTTGCGCCGCCGCCAAACGCCCGAGGTCGCGCTGGGCGTGCGCCAAATTGTGCCGCGTGGTGATTTCGCCCAAACGGTCTTCGTACTTTTGGCAAATGGGGAGGGCCTGGCGGTAGTAAGCCAACGCGCGCGCTTGCTCGCCCACGGCTTCGTAACGGTTGCCGATGAGGTTGAGCGTGAGCGCTTCTTCCTGCTTATTCCCGACCTGTTTTGAAAGTGGCAGGGCCTGTTGGTAAAACGCCCCGGCTTGGCTCAGTTCGCCTCGCAACTCGTGCACCACGCCAATCTTCCTGAGCATCAAGGCCTGGATGCGTTGATGCCCATGTTGTTCGCTCAAGAGCAGCGCCTTTTGTAAATGAACCAAGGCCTTTTCCGGCTCTTTCAAGTGCAGATGCGCGTGGCCGAGCAGGCTATGCGCCAGCTCTTGTTGTAACGACAACTGCAGCGTGTCGGCTAAGGCCAACTGTTGCTCGGCAGCATCTATCGCATCCTGCTCTTCGCCGAGTTCCAGGTAGGTGTAGCCGAGTCCGGCCAGGGCGCTGACTTCTCCGAGCCGATTGCCGGCTTGCCGGTGAATGCCCAGGGCCTGCTCGTAATAGCTCAGCGCTTGCTGGAAATTGCCCAATTTGATGTTGGTGACGCCCAAACCGATTTTGGCGCTGGCTTGCCCTTCCGTGTTGCCAAGCCCTTCCCAGAGTTGCAGCGCCTTCAGGTAATCCGCCTGGGCGAGCGGTACTTGGCCGAGGTCTGTTTTAGCGTTGGCGAGTTGCAGATAGGCGTTGGCTTCGCCCTCTTGATCATTCAACGCTTTCCAGTGCTGCAAGGCTTGTTGCAAATAGCCGAGGGCGGCCTGTTCCTGGCTTGAATAATAGTGCGTTAGGCCCAAGCCAAACAGCGTCAAGGCTTCTTCGTGCCGGTCGCCCAGCGCGCGCCAACCCTGCAAGGCCAACTGGTATTGGTTGGTGGAGCGGCGCAAAACCTCGGTTGATTGTTGTTCGTGCAGCAACTCAGCCGCTTCCATCGTCCTTTCGGTCAGCACCCGGCGCGCGTCCTGCGCCGCGCTGCCGCGTTGCTCCAACCACTGGAGTTCATATTCCAAATTGGCTGTGGTGGCGTCGAGTTTGCTGATTTCGATGACAACCTTGCCGGGAGCTTCAGCCAGCAAAGAAAAATGTGTCTCGCCGAAGCGGCGGCTGTTGCTGCAATGCTGAATGTTTCCGTGGGCGTCGTAAACCGCCCAGATCAAACCGAAGCCACTTGGCCGCAGACTGAAGCGCAGGAACGAAGCGCGCGGCGCTTGCACCGTGTAGCGATGTGTCTGTCCGGCGCTGATGACTTGCCTGATTGGTTGGGCCAGCGTGAGCGTTGGCTTGGTTGCCGTGATGGGGGTTGGCCTTGTCGAAACGTTTTTAAGCGCGCTGGCGTTGAGATAGAGCAGCGCCGCCAAGCTGAGCAGCAAGCCCGCGCCACACACGAATGGACGTGATGGGCGACCGGGCAAGCCTAATCCGCGACGCTGCCAAAACGGGGGAGTGGAGGGCGCTTTCATAAACGCTACTGCATTGTTTGCGAGGTCTGTTTTCGGTTGTGCTTCTGATGTCTAGCACTTGGATTGATCGTGGCGGAAGAATAGTACGTTTCTGGCTGAGATGAAAAGCAATATCCTTCCGCACCGATTTTGACACTACGGTTGCGCCGCTTAATCCGCCTTTTGCGAAGAGGCGGGTAGCTCCGCTTGGGGGCTAGGGCATTGACCGTCTGTGGTGGTTCCTTCAACAGTAGGAGGCAGAGGGAACAGCCCCGTCGGCGGGGCTGGAATCCTTTCAGGACTGCCTTGATCTGCTTTTTCGGGATTGCCCTGACCTGCTTTTTCGGGATTGCCCTGACCTGCTTTTTCAGGATTGCCCTGGCCTGCTTTTTCAGGATTGCCTTGACCTGCCTTTTCAGGGTTGCCCTGGCCTGCTTTTTCAGGATTGCCCTGGCCTGCTTTTTCAGGATTGCCTTGACCTGCCTTTTCAGGGTTGCCCTGGCCTGCTTTTTCAGGATTGCCCTGCCCTGCCTTTTCAGGATTGCCTTGCCCTGCTTTGACCGCGCCGATGCCGGTCAATGCGCCTGCCCCGCGCAGCGCCGCCGCAACCTGTTCACCATTCACGCGGTCTCCCAGTTCCTCGTCGAGTTTCAGCAATAGCTCATGCCACCCCGTCACCTGTCCGAATTGCACCGTGCCATAGCTCTCGGCCGGTGCGACCAGCGGGAAGTAAACCGAAACGCCGCGCGCGTTGCGGACACGGTAGCCGCTGAAACCATAATCGAAAACCAACGCTTCGGGTTGCGCCGGAGCGCCGGCGAAAAGCGCTTGCCGGACGGCCTGGCAACGCGAGCGAATCGTTTCTTTGGTGGTGAGCATCTCCAACCGGTAGCAGAAATCGTAAAGGTCAACGTAGTTCGCGACAAAAAAGCTCTGCGTGTAAGCGCGCGCCAAGACAAGTTGCGCGAGCACCGCGGCTTTTTCATGCGGTTGCGCGAGCCAATCCAGCAGGTTTTGTGTCAACTCGCGCAGCGCCTGAACCGTCCCGTACCAGTTCGTCAAGTTGCAGATCGCTTTCGTTACGTCGCGATCCCGTTCGCTATAAAAGCGCAAATAGTCGCGCACAATCCACACCGACAACTCCTCCGGCGACATCCGCGTATGCTGGTGCAGATGCTTCAGAATACGCTCATAGGGCCAACTCTCCAGTGCGATGGTGTCTTCGGAAGCCACCAGAAAGCGGGCACTCTCGCGCACCGCATAGCCCAGTTCGGCAAATCCCATCAGACAAACATCCATCCCCAAAATATCAATCGGCGCCGGAAACTTGGCGGCAGCCAGGGCCGACGCCAGGCCTGCGAGACTCAGCACGTCGAGAGATTGTTGGGCTAATTCGTGTGGCGTGTTGTCATCCAATATACCGAGGCCAAAATTTTGTAGCGGTTGGCCGCCCACTTTCTGACCGGGCACATGCATGACGGACACAGCAGCGGAAGACTGCTCGGCGACCGGCTGCTGCACTGCGTGATAACTGCTTGGATAGGTGTGCAGCCTGCCTTGCAGGTTGACGCCCAGAGTCTGACCGGCGGGCAGCGTCTCATGTGTGACGAAGCTGTTGGTGGTCAGCCCGGCGGCGCGATGCGGGTCGGTCAACTGTTGCCAGCCGTTGCCGTGGCCCCAGAGGACGACAAGGTAGTGGTTGGCCGGGTAATTTTTCTGGCCCCAACAAAGGAAAGCCGTCAATTCCGCCGGGTCGCCGGTGTTGATTTCCGGCAAGGTCTCGACCACGTCCTCTTTCAGCCGGGTCGTTTCGTCGTGCAGCCGGTAGCGGAAGGTTTGGCTGGACGAGCGGGTGTCGAGTTGGGCCAGCAGGTTGAGTTTGCCGTCAAGTGAGCCAACCTTTTTCATTGCTTCGAGGTTGGCAAAGGCGGCGTCTTCCAATTCGTTATCAGCGGCGAAATAGACCATCACGGTCCAATCCGCTGTCGCGACGGAATTAGGGGAAGTATTGGTTTGCATGGTCAGTTCTCCTTACATGGTGTGTGAAATGGACGGAAACCACCGGGCTGGCCGCTGATTTTGACTGCTCATAATCAGCGGCGGCTGGCGCGGTAGCGAATGGCGAAACTGTGTGTTGACCCGTGTTTGCTAAGTGTCTATGTCTGTTAAGTGCGTGCCAACTCGTGATAGCCCGTCCGAGTTGCCGGGCCGCAAGATAACACGATTGATCAGCGTGGACGGGGCTTTTTTAGCCGCCATTGGAAAAAAGGCTGCCACGTAAAACTTTTTTTCGTGCTTGGCTGAAACGTTTCCCGCTGCGCTGACATAAAGGAGTGAAGAGCGCAGACAAGGGTTTGCGCCTCGTGTGTTGATCCGATTTTCGATGTGACAATTCACGCGTTGCGACAGTCGTCGTACCGTTGCTTGTCAGGGATAGAGATTCCCTGGCCAGCCGCAGTGCGCCCCCGTGTGGCAGCGTTGTGAGGAGGAAGGGTCGCACCTCTCAGGTGTGGCCGTTGCAGGTTTGCGCCGTAGCTCGCCAGCGGGTCTTCAGTCATTGAAAAGCTAAATAGCCAAAGCTTCGTCCTCAGGGGTAACCGCAAGCTGGCAGGCTGCGGCGCAAACACTTTTGCTCATCTTTATTGAGTCCAACTTCGGCTTGTCTTATCCGTCCGGCCATCTTTATCGCAGCTTCTCCCATCAGCTTGCCTCGGCATGGTTGCTCTCAGCCCTGACACGCGGTTTCGTTATGGTATAGTTGCGCGCCGCCCAAATGCTGAAAACCAGTAATACCAAAACACCGGGTGCGGCAGTTCATCACAATGACCACGACCGAACAATCCAATCCGAACACCGCCAACATTGATCAATTGCCGACGCTCGACGCACTGCGCGTGATGAACGCCGAAGACCGACAGGTCGCGCTGGCCGTCGAACGTGTCTTGCCCGCTATCGCCCGCGCCGTGGATGGCAGCGTTGCCCGGCTGCAACGCGGCGGACGTTTGTTTTACACCGGCACCGGCACCAGCGGACGCCTCGGCGTGCTGGATGCCGCCGAATGCCCGCCGACCTTTGGCGTTGCGCCGGAACTGGTGCAAGGCGTGATCGCGGGCGGTTACGATGCCTGTTACAAAGCAGTCGAGGCTTCGGAGGATGACAAGGAAGCGGGCGCGCGCGATCTGCAAACGCGCGGTCTCACGGCTGACGACGTGGTCGTAGGCATCGCGGCCAGCGGGCGCACGCCTTACACCATCGGCGCGGTCGAATACGCGCGGCAATTGGGCGCGCTGACGATTTGCATTACGTGCAACGCCGACACGGCGCTGGCCATAGCGGTTGAAATCCCCATCGAACCCATCGTTGGCCCCGAAGTCATCGCCGGTTCGACGCGCTTGAAATCCGGCACGGCACAAAAGCTGGTTTGCAACATGCTTTCGACCATGACGCTGGTGCGCTTGGGTTATGTGACCGGCAATCGCATGACCAATCTGAAAACCAGCAACATCAAACTGCGCCAGCGCGCCACCGGCCTCGTGATGACCGAATGCGGTTTGGACGAAGCCCAGGCGCAGGCCGCGTTGGCAGCCGCGAACTGGGATTTGCGCGTCGCCATCGTGATGCAGAAGGCGCAGGTGCCGCACGCCCAGGCTGTGGCCGCGTTACAACAGTCCGGCTTCATCATTGCGCCGGCGGTTGAATTGGCGCGCCATGCTTAGTTGAGGTGCCAAATTGAGGTTAATCATGGCTTTGCTTGAATTGCTGATTGCCGTGGCATTTTTGCTCGGCGCGCTGTTGGCGCTGGTATATGGCCTGTTTTGGATTCGCGCCCAATTCTATTTCGTCAACCAGCAGGGCCGCGTGCCCTGTCCGCATTGCGCGGAACTGATTCAACCGGCGGCGAAAATTTGCCGCTATTGCCAGCGTGACGTGGGCGACTTGTTCGATACGCCCAAATCTCCCCGAGGACTTTTTCAGTGAGGTTGCAAGATGCCTGCAATCGGGTTGCCCTATTCGCCGCCAAATTGGACAAATCAACCGTTGACGCTTTATCACGGCACGGTAGACATTCACGCCGCTTCGATTTTGAGCGGTGTGAATGTGAGTTTGGGCCGTAGCGGTACGGATTTCGGACGCGGCTTTTACACAACAACGGTGCAGCGGCAGGCGGATACCTGGGCTTGGCAATTGGCGCAGACGATGACGCGCCGATTGCCCCGCGCAAAACCTGCTGTCTTGGCGTTTGAGGTCAAGCGCGATGATTTGGCGGCCCTCGATTCATTGTGGTTTGTGCGCGGCCATTTTGACGCCGAGAATTTTTGGAGCTTGATCTTTTACTGTCGCGGCGGCGGGCTGGCGCACCACCGTAGCAGCAGTTCAATCCCAACAGCAGCGCCAGCTTGGTATGATGTCGTCATTGGTCCCGTCGCCGCAGCTTGGCGGCAACGGCTGACAATTTATGATGCTGACCAAATTAGCTTACACACCAGCAACGCGGCGGCAGTGCTCAATCGCAGTCGCAAATGGAGGGTGTCATGATTAACCCACAACATTTGAACCTTTCGCTACTCGATCCACACACTCGCAATGAGTTTTGGGAAGTGGTGAAAGAGTGCCTGATTGAATGGCACGGCTTGTCACAGTTCGATGCGTTGCAGCGCAGTCACGACTTACGCAAGCAAATTGAGACACCGCCTCCCGGCTTGATCAGCGACCTCTTTTATCACAACGAGCCGTTTCAAGTGGCCTGTGACATTACCGGGCAACAATTTGATCTGGCCCAGTACCGCGCCCCGTATGAAGCCATTCTGCAACGGCACGGTTGGTAACACGAATCTCCTTTGAAGGAACCTGTTGAATGACTCTGCAACAAGCCAGATACCCAGACTGGACGATCCCCGGTTATCTCGAAATTCAAAACCAGCACTTGCATATCCACGGCGTAGACGCGACGCAACTCGCGGACGAATATGACACGCCGCTCTTCGTGATTTCGGCGCCGCGCATTCGCCACAACATCGCCCAGTTGCGCGAAGCGCAGCAGCATCACCCCAAACTCAAACTCTGTTTCGCCTCGAAAGCCAACAACCTGCTCGGCGTCTTGCGCGTGGTGCGTGCGGCGGGCATTGATGTCGAAGTCAATTCGGGTGGTGAACTCTTCAAAGCTCTGCGGGCCGGCTTCCAGCCCGACCAGATCGAAATGAACGGCATCGCCAAGACCGAGCAGGAATTGGCCGAAGCGATTGACGCGGGCATTTACACGATCAATCTCGATTCACCGTATGAACTGGAATTGGTCGAACAAGTCGCGGCGCGCTTGGGCAAACGCACCAACGTCACGGTGCGCCTGGTCGCGGGCGTCGGCACGCGTTCGCACGCTGGGTTGCAGACGGCGCTGTATACGTCGAAGTTCGGCGTCTCGCCCGAACAGGCGCGCGCGATGATGTTGCGCGCGTTGCAACGTCCCGACCTCGTCAATCTGGCGGGTTTGCACATTCACGTCGGTTCGCAAACGCCCGACCCGCAGCCTTATGCCGAAGCCTTCAGCGCGATGTGGGAACATCTGTTGTGGCTGTATCGTGAGACGGGGCACCGCTTGCAACACATCAACATCGGCGGCGGCATCCCGGTCAATTATCTGCGCGACGAATTGCACGCGGGCGAAATCAGCAGCGCCGAACGCACGATGCTCGGCGCAAATTTGACGGCCTCAGAAATGATGAGTGCAACGCTTGAAACCGTGCGCGCGACGGCGCGCCAGGCCGATGCCGAGCACTTGCTGGACGCGCTCGAAATCGTGCTGGAACCGGGCCGCGCCGTGATCGCCGATGCCGTGACCATTCTGACCAGGGTGCGCAACGTCAAACATCGCCCCGAAACCGGCGAGGACTGGCTGCTCACTGACGCGGGTTACAACCTGATGCTTTCGATGGTGATGTATCACTGGTACTACCACGCGGTGAACGCCACGCGCGCCGCCGCAGCGCACGCGGGCCGCTTTCGCATGGCCGGGCCGTTGTGCGATGGCGGCGATGTCTATTTTGATTTGCACGGCGACAACCACCTGCCCGATCAGCGCGCCCTGCCGCCGCAGTCGCAAGCCGGCGATGTCATCGCCATGCTCAACACGGGCGCCTATACGATGTCGCAGATGACTTCTTACAATGGGCGCGTGTTCCCGGCGGCGGTGTTGATCGAGTCCAACGGCAGCGTGCAACTGGTGCGCCGCCGCGACAGTTACGAAGATTTGCTGCACAACGAACTTTAGAAAGCTATGGAACTGCGGTTATGATGCGTCCGTAAGTTACAAGGGTAACGTGCTGAGCCGCGCGGCAAGGCGGGATGAATAACCGGTCTGCCAACGAGACCTGAATGCCAAAACAGGAGGCCATGATGAGCAACACTGACGATGTTACTTTGCCAATCAATGAAGGGAGCGATGGGGGCGGTCGCGACACCGCTCCATTACTCTCACAAATTCGCGCCGACTTGACGCAACTGATGAATCTCACGCGCCAACGTTGGGAACACGACGATACCTTTCAAGCTGAAGCCCGCCAACGCTGGGGGCGCGACGATGAATTCCAAGCCGAAGTCCGCCAACGCTTGCGCGAAATCGAAATCCAAGTCGGTTTGTTGCACAAAGATCAGTTCCGCATCCGCACGGATGCGGCGGATATAGCGCAGCGCGTTGAGTGGTTGGAACGCAAAGCCGGCTAAGCTCAGCTTGGCGGCGGCGTTTGGCGGTGGGGCGTAGCGTAACTTTTACGAAACAACCAGGTGTCAGCATGAACGACAAAGGCTTTCCAGTATTGAAGCGCGTAACGGGTTGGAAAACGCAGCTCACCGGCGCACAGCAGGCCAAGGCCTTTTCGGCGGCAACCGAGGCTTTGCCTGAACAAGAAGTGAGCCTTGATATTGAGTTAGTGGCGCGCGCCTGCGATGGCTATCAATTGCGTTATCGCGCGCGCACCGCTGAAGCCGAAGTGACGGCGGGTGAGTCCTACCATCGCACGCCGCTGGCTGCCGAAGAGGCCGCCGCCGCGTTCTTCGGCGTCACGCGCGACGCTTGGCAAACCGTTCCGCCTGCCAATCAGATTGGCACTGTGCCCGCGCGCCCTGGCGGAGAGAGCGCTACGAAGCCGCCCATGCCACAGCGCAAACGTTAATCAACCGAGCGGAAGATCATGAAACATAAACTGCTCTGCGTGCTTTGCCTCTTGCCGCTCGCCCTGTCTGGCGTAGGCGCCGCCCCGCAACCCAAAACCATCAGGCTGTTCGACGGCAAGACCTTCAAAGGCTGGGAAGGGAACTTGAACCTCTTCCACATTGCCGATGGCGCAATCATTGGCGGCACTTTGAAAGAACCGATTGCGCGCAACGAATTCCTCTGCACCACGCAGGAATACGGTGATTTTGAATTGCGCGTGAAGTTCAAACTGCTGGGTGACCCCGCCAAAGCCAACGCCGGGATTCAAATCCGCACGCGCCGCATTCCCAATCATCACGAAGTCATCGGCTATCAGGCGGACATGGGGCAAAACTATTGGGGCGCGCTCTATGACGAATCGCGGCGGCGCAAAGTGCTGGCCGCGCCCGATGCTGAAGCGGTAAACAAGGTATTGAAGCGCGATGACTGGAATGATTATGTGATTCGCGCCGAGGGCAAACGCATTCGCCTGACGCTGAACGGATTGCAGACGGTGGATTACACCGAGGCCGACGATACGATTGAGCAGAAGGGTTTGATCTGCGTTCAGATTCACGCCGGGCCGCCGAGCGAGGCGTGGTACAAGGATTTGCGGCTGACGTTTTTGAAGTAAAGGACAGCTTACGTGCAAGAGCTTCGAAAGGACGAACACAGGCTGTAGCCTGAACTCCATGCTCTTGTGCTTTGCTTAGGCGCATCACTCCGGCGCTGCAACAACGCTCTCTGCCGCGTTCTCTTCTTGGGCGGGCCGCAACCGATTGCTGAGCGCCTCCGCCAACTCATTTAACGAATTGCGATTCAAGGCCGAAATGCCCAGCGCATTGTGCGTCCGGCAGAGATGCAGCCGTTCTTCTTCCGCCACCAAATCCAGCTTGTTAAACACCAGCAAGCGCGGAATCTCGCTCAATTCCAACTCATCCAGAATGCGATTGACCGAGGCCATCTGGTTTTCAAACTGCGGGCTTGATGCGTCTACCAGATGAATCAGCAAGTCCGATTGCTCGACCTCTTCCAACGTAGCCTTGAACGCGGCCAGCAAATCTTTGGGCAGATCGCGGATGAAGCCGACCGTGTCGTTGACGATGATCTCCTGGTCTTGCGGCAAACGCAGGCGGCGGCTGGTCGGGTCGAGGGTGGCGAACATCTGTTGCTCGGCATAAACGCGGCTCTGTGTCAGCGTGTTGAGCAGGGTGCTCTTGCCGGCGTTGGTGTAACCGACGATGGAAACGACGGGCATTTCGCGTTTGGCGCGCTGGGCGCGACGTTGCTGGCGGCTGCTGCGAATCTTTTCGAGTTGCTGTTCGAGATGTGTGATGCGGTCGCGCACGCGGCGGCGGTCGGTTTCCAGCTTAGTTTCGCCAGGGCCGCGTCCGCCGATGCCGCCCATCAGGCGCGACATTTCCGCGCCGCTGCCACTCAGGCGCGGGAGCATGTATTTCAACTGCGCCAACTCGACTTGAATGCGGCCATCGCTGGTCTGGGCGCGCTGGGCGAAGATGTCGAGGATCAATTGTGAACGGTCGAGGATTTTCAGATCAGTGGCCGCATTGATCGAACGCATTTGCGCGGGCGACAGCTCGCGGTCAAAGACGATCATATCCGCGCCGAGTTGCAGGCTGCGAATGACGATCTCGCTCAGCTTGCCTTTGCCGATCAGCGTGGCCGGGTCGAGTTTATGGCGGCGCTGAATGACTTCATCCAACACGACGAGTCCGCCCGAAGTCGCCAGTTCGTGCAACTCGTCCATAGACTCGCGCGCGTCGGTCAAGGTGCCGGTGGTGATGCCGACGAGCAGGGCGCGGTCGCGTGTGTCCGAGGCTTTGCGCGTGCCGCGATTGCGCGCCATTTCGGCTTCGAGCGCGGTGATGAGTTCGAGGAAGTCCACGTCGAGTTGGCCGGGCAAATGCGGATCGAGAAATTGATAGGGTTGCGGCGCGGGGGGCTTGGCTTCTTCCTCCTCGGTCTCAAGTGCGGGCGCGGGGGCCTCGATGCTGATCGGCAGCACGTGGGCCGCGCGCACCAACCCGGGCAGCCCGGTCTTTTCGTCCACATCAATCGCGACCATCAGATCGAGCCGCAGCAGCGCCAAGTCGGTCAGATCGTCCTGCGTCAAACGCTTTTCGCCGCGCAGGTGCGTGTGCAGGCAGCGCAGGCCGTTGAACCGCGATTGGCTCAGGCGCGCCCGATCCAGCACGGGCAGCACGATTTGCGTGGCATCGCCCACGACGACATGTTCGACGTAGCCTTTGCGGTTGACCAGCACGCCGACTTGGCGGCCAATTTCGTGCGAGAGTTCGGTCAATTGCCGGGCGAATTCGGCGGTGATGATTTCGGTGGGCGGCAAACGGCGCTGATACATCTTTTCGAGCCGTTTGAGTTGGCTGGGCTTCAAGCCCAGCGTTTTGCCTTCGATGTTGGGAATAAGCTTGTTCTCCTTTGGCGTCGGGTCGTTGACGCGCCATACGCGCGCCGCAGAGAACATAGCGCGCTAAGCGGCTTGAGACAAGCAGGGCAACCCTGGGTGCGCGGCGCTGCTAGGGCCTTTGCAAAGTCGCCAGCGAGCGCGCTCGAACGGTTTGACTGAATCCTGATGCCCGGTTCCTGATTCCTGACAAACTGAAAATACCGGCTGATTTTCAATTTGTCAGGAGTCAGGAGTCAGGAACCGGGCATCAGTAAAGAGTCTTGGGCGGATGTTTTGAGGACTTTGCAAAAGCCCTGGCGGCGCTGCCAGCGCCGCGCACCCAGGACACACGCAAACCTTTGAGGCAAGCTTGCTCAACGCGGCCTGGCGCTGACCGGCGCCTCGCCCGCTTGTCCCAGTGGCCGCGCCAGTACGCTGCTATCGCCGCTGCAACGGATGTACCAGGTTTGATCCGCCGCGCGCCAGACGGCCACATCCACTTGTCCATCGCCGTCATAATCGCCCGGCACGGCTTGATCGAAGTACGGTGCAGCATTCGCACCCCACGCCGTCACGCGGTAGTTGTTGCTCGCGCTTTGCCAGATGTACCACGTGCCCGTGCGCCAGATGGCGAAGTCCGTCTTGCCATCGCCGTCGTAATCCGCCGCGACCGGCACGTCCGTCCCCACGCCCCATTGCTTGCCGCTGAATTGGCCGTCGCTGCTGCGCTTGACCAGCCACGTTCCCGTTGCGCGCCGGAAGACGGCCAGATCAGTTTTGCCATCGCCGTCGTAATCGCCCGGCACCGCTACGTCGTCGTAAGGCGCATAACCCGCGCCCCAGGCGGTCACGGTGTATTGCTGATCCGAACTGCGCAGCACGTACCAGTTGCCGTCGCTGGGCCGGAAGACGGCGCAGTCCGTTTTGCCATCGCCATCGTAATCACCCGGTACCGGCACATCGCCGAAGGCGCCCCAGGCGTTGACGAGCGCGCTGCCATCGCTGCTGCGCTTGACGTACCAAGTGCCGTTCGCGGGGCGGAAGACTGCCAAGTCCGTCTGGCCGTCGCCGTCGTAATCGCCCAGCAAGGCGAGGTCGCCCGCCGTGCCCCAACCGGGCGTGAGGCTTTGCTGATCGCTGCTGCGCAGAATGTTCCAGCGGCCCGTGCTGGCCGACCACAAGACCGCATCGCTCTGGCCGTCGCCGTCGTAATCGGCCTGTTGCGCGCGCGCCACCACGCGGCTGCCGATGGTCACGCGGTATTCGCGTTGGCCCGTGCAGTTGTTGCCGTCGGTAGCGCGGAGGGTGAAGCTGTACGTGCCCGCCGCCGTCGGGTAGCCGTAGAGCAAGGCTGCCTGGCTGTAAAACGTCACGCCCGGCGGCAGGCTGCCCGCCGTCATCACATAGCTGTACCCGGCGGTCGGACTGGCCGCCACCGAGTTGTTATACAACTGGTATGGCGCACCGTTCGGCAAAGCGGGCAAGCTGATCGTCGGGCAGCCGCTGAGCACGAAGGCATACGCGCGCGCCCCCGTGCACGCGCCCCAGCCCGTCGCCGTGAGCGTGAAGTTGTAGCTGCCCGTCACCGCTGTTATCCCGCTCACAGTGCCCGTCGCCGCATTCAGCGTCAGCCCCGGCGGCAACGCGCCGCTGGTGACTGCATAGCTGTAATTCCCGCCCGCCGGTGTGGCCGTTACCGTTTGATTGTAGAAGGTGTTCAACGCCGGCGCGGGCAAGGCCGATACACTGATGGCCGGGCAATTGATCGTCAGCCTGTAGGCCTGTTCGCCCCCACAGGTATTCGTAGTCATATTGGTGGCGCGGATGGCGAAATTGTAAACGCCCACAACGTGCGGCAGGCCGCTCACCACCCCGGCCAAACTGAGCGTCAGCCCGGACGGCAGATTGCCCTGGCTCAGCGTGAAGGTGTAATTGCCCGCCGGCGTCGCCGTGACGGTGTAGTTGTAGGCGATGCCCGCCGCGCCATCGGGGAAGGGCGGCGTGGTCAGCGTAATCGCCGGACAGGCGACCGTGAAGCTGTACGTGCGACTGCCCGCGCAACCGCCTGTCCCGGTCGCCGTGATCGTGACGTTGAAGGCGCCGCTGGCGGTCGGCGTGCCGCTGAGCAACCCCCCGCTGCTCAGCGACACGCCGGGCGGCAAGCCGCCCCCAGTGATGGCAAAGGCATACGGCGCCACACCGCCGCTGGCCGTGAGCATTTGGCTGTACGCGCTGCCGGCCTGCGCCGCTGGTAGCGGATTCGGATTGAGCGTGACGGGGCCGCAAGTGATCTGCAAGGTGTAAGCGCGCGCCCCGCTGCACGTGAGCGCATCGCTGGCCGTGACGGTGAAACTGAAATTCCCCAAGGCCGCCGGCGTGCCCGTCAGCAGGCCCGTTGGTGAAAGCGTCAGTCCGGCTGGCAACGCGCCGCTGGTGATGCTGAAGCTGGCCGAGTTGCCGAACGCGCCACTCTGCGTCAACGCTTGTGAATACGCGACACCGGTCATGCCGGCGGGCAGGATGCTGTTGGTTGGCGTGACCGTGAGCGCCGGACACAGCACCGGCACTGGCCCGGCGGTTGAACAGTTGTTGTTGGTGTTCGTGTCGGGCACCAGGCCCGCAACGCAGGCCATGTTGGTAAGCGTGGTATTGGCTGCCGCCCCGGCAACCGTCCCCGTGACCGTGAGCGTCACCGAACTGTTGGCGGGCAACGAGGTAAGCACCGCATTGATTGCATTGCCGCTGCCGCTGGCGCCCGCGCCGCACACCGCGCCGCCGGTCGGATTGCCGCAACTGAAAGTGACGTTGCTGAGCGAGGCGCTGACATTGTCGGTCACGACGGCATTGCTGGCGCCACTCGGCCCGGCGTTGCTGACCAGGATCGCGTAACTGATCGTACCGCCCGCCACGACGCTCGGCGGCCCGGTCTTGAGCACGGCTAAATCAGCGCCGGGCAGATCGAAGCCGAAGTTGGCCGTCGCCATGCCGCCATTGGTGACCGCCGCCGTCAAATCGTTCGGCGTGCCCAGCGTCGCGCTCAGCGGCAAGTCGGGATCATTCGTTTTGACCCGCACCGTGTAATTGCCCACCAGAATGTTGCTGAAGTTATAAACGCCACCCGCGCCGCTGTCAGTGATACCCGTGACCGCGCCAGTGCTCTGGTCAATCAAGCGCACTTCGATATTCGGAATGCCTGCTTCGCCGCCGCCGGGCATATTGTCGCGGTCGTCGTCGCTGTAAACCCGCCCCGTTACCGTGCCGGTCGCCAGGTTGACGCATTGCTGGACGGTCACATCGTCCATCGCAAAATCGTTGCCGTAGTTGCCGAAGGTGTTGTTGCGCAGGCGGAAGGTGATCGTCGTCGAAGGGCCGGTGTTGAAAACGAAGCTGCGCTGCTCCCACACAAACTGCGGCATGTGGATGGGGAAGGCGGTCGGTGCCAGACGCGGCACCGTGCCGAAAACGTCCACGGTCTCGAACGAGACGCTCGCTTCCAACGCCGGCACGCTGTTGAGGCTGCCGCCGAAGATCGAAAACTCGTAGTTGGTATTCGGCTGCAACCCGCTGACGGTTTCCTCGAAGAAAATGTCCGGTGTGCCCGCCGCATTGATCATCACGAAGTTGTCGTTATCCAGCCCCGTCGTGTGGCCCTTGGGCTGATACCAATTGCCGTACAGCGCGGCGTTCGGGTTGTTGACCACCGTGTATTCACCGTCTACCGGATGATTGAACGTGTTGCCCAGGTTGTAATCAACATAGGCATAGCCGGGAATGACGCCGGCGGGCAGCGCGCCTGCCGATGCGCCAGGCGCGCCCGTGCCCGTCCCGAATGTGCCGTTGCTGGCGGCGGTGAAGAGATTGCCGCCCGTCAGCATGCCGCCCGCCATCGTGCAAGCGCCGTTAGCCGCCTGAGCGCTTTTCCCGGCGGCCAAGGCCGTGTGGGTGGTGCGGCTGGTCAGCAGCCAGCCCAGCGTGAGCGCGCAAAGCAGCCCGGCCACACAGCTTAAAACCAAGCGGCGGCGTTGTTGAGTTGTCGTGTTGAGCTGAATGTTTCGCATGGTAATTCTCCTTGGTGTCTTGCGTGTTTGGGTCAGCAGATGAACCGTGAGCGCCACGCGCCGGGTAGGGATGCCCGCTGTGGGGACGCGCAAAGCGGCGGCCCCCGCGCGTGGCGTTCACGCTGCATCTGCCGGTGCAGGGAGACAACCGCGACCAGCGTCAGCGGTTTGTGTTTGTGCCCAGCGCAACAACGCGGGCAGACAAAGGCGCGGCGCGGCCGCCACGGCTTCACTGAAATGCAACGCGCCGGCTTCGATCCAGCGATAGACCTGGCGCGTGTCATAGCCCGCCGCCGCGGCGGCCTCATCCGGCGTCAGCCAGACGACGCGCGCCGCACAGGCCGCGCACCAGGCTTCGGTGACGGCCGCCGGACTGCTGATGGGCTGGGCCTGAACGCTCAGCAATTCGCGGGTGACGATGGTGATTTTGGTGCGCCGCATGTTTGTTTCTCGAAAGTTTGGGTGGGACGATTTGCCAAATCGCCCCGCTATGTTTTGTCGTGCTGGCGTCCCGCTGCTAGACTGCGCCCGGCGTCGCAACCCCACGATCAGACGCCGGTCGCCCCCGCGCCTAACCAATCAACCGGCGAACCATACTTTCGTTCAACAGGCCGTCTACAGGACGGGGCGAAGCTTAGGCGGGAGGCCGCTAAAGAGTCCTAAATTTGGGGCTAAAGCTTTCCGAAGATTTCCGAAGACGGGTTTATGTCCAAGCCTGAGAGTTCCTTATACGAGTTCGGCGAATTTCAACTGGATGCCGCGCGGCGCTTGTTATTGCGCCAGGGCGAGCCGGTGACGATTGCGCCGAAGGTTTATGAGGTGCTGCTGGCGCTGGTCGAAACGCCGGGCCAACCACTGAGCAAGGATGAATTGTTGCGCCGCGTCTGGCCTGACACGGTGGTTGAGGAGAGCAACCTGACGGTCAGCGTCTCGGCCCTGCGCAAGGTGCTGGGCGAACGGCGCGACGAGCATCAATTCATCGCCACGCTGCCCGGTATCGGTTATCAATTTGTCGCGCCGGTCAGTCAGCTAGAAAACAACCCGCCAGAAGAGGGGGGGCGCGGGTACGGAACGGGGAGCGTGAGCGACCTGCACCTGGGCAAGGGGCGCGAACCGCAAGCTCAGGTCGCTCACGCTCCCCGTTCCGTACCACTGGCTGAACAGGTGCTCGAACGCCAGACCATCGCGCAAGTCGTGATCGAAGAAGAGACCGAGGCCGAGACGCACGCGCGCACAACTCCGCCGCTGCAATTACCGGCTCCACGCCGGAGCTTCGTTGCGACGCGCTGGCTGGCGCTGGGCGGCGCGGCGTTGCTGTTGGTGGCGGCCTTGGCTTGGTACTTCCGGCGTGAAGCGCCCGCCAACAGCGGTCAGGTGCGTTCGCTGGCCGTGCTGCCGTTCACAGAGTTGGGCCAGTCCCAAGCGGATTCCGCGCTTGGCTTAGGCATGGCCGATACGCTCATCAGCCGGCTGGGCAGCCTCGGTCAAATCGAAGTGCGCCCGACCGCCGCCATTCGCCGCTATGCGGGCCAGACCGCCGACCCGCTGGCCGCCGGGCGCGAGCTGCGCGTCGAAGCCGTGCTGAGCGCCAACCTGCAACGCCAGGGGCAGACCCTGCGCGTGACCGCGCAATTGGTGCGCATCAACGATCAACACACGCTGTGGTCGGACACGCTGGACGAACAGGCCACGCGGCTTTTCACCTTGCAGGACAACCTCAGCGCGCGGCTGGCCGCGGCCCTGGCCTTGCCGCTCAGCGCGCGCGACCGCGAACGCCTGACCAAACACGGCACCGCGAATATCGAGGCTTATCAGCTTTACCTGAAAGGCCGGCTGTTCTGGAACCGGCGCACGCCGGAATGGATTGCGAAAGGGATCGAGTCTTTCGAGCAGGCGCTGCAGTTGGATCAGCAATACGCGCTGGCTTGGGCGGGGCTGGCTGATTGCTATGTGCTCAGCTCTTCGGGGCTGCCCGCGCTGGAACGCATGCCCAAAGCCCACGCGGCGGTCGAGCGGGCCTTGCAACTGGACGAGCAATTGGCCGAAGCGCACGCCACGCGCGGGCTGATCAAATTCAAGTTCGATTTTGATCTGGCGGGCGCCGAGACGGCCTTTCAACGCGCCATCGAATTGAACCCGAATTACGCGACGACTTTTCACTGGTATGGCGACTGTCTCTCGCGCCTGGATCGTTTCGACGAAGCGTTGCGGCTGTTGCGCCAGGCCGAACGCCTAGACCCGCTGGCGCTGGCGCTCAAAGAGGACATCGGCACGGTCTATTACCGCATGCGGCGTTACGCCGAAGCGGAAAAGCAATACCGCGACGTGCTGGCGATTGACCCGGGCTTTGCGCGCACGGTCGGCATGCTGGCCCTGGTTGACGCGGCGCAGGGCCGTTACGACGAAGCCGTCGCCATGCATTTGCACAAACAGGAACTCGCGGCGGCCCCGCCCGCCGAGTTGAGCGCGTTCAAGCAGGCCTATCAACAAGGCGGCTGGGCCGGATACTGGCGCAAGTATCGCGCGGCGAACGGCGAAAAAAAGGGTAACGCCTACGAGAACGCGCGGCTCGCGTTGCGGCTGGGCGAACGCGCGCGCGCTTATGAATGGCTGGAGCAATCCTTCGCCGATCACAGCGGCATTCAGATCGACATCAAGAACGACCCCGAAATGGACCCGCTGCGCGCCGAGCCACGCTTTCAAGCGTTGCTGCGGCGTTGTGGATTCGCGCCTTAGCGCGATTGGCAATTTGGCGTAGGGCAGTAGCCGCGCAGCCCGGTACGGTACCGCGCGCGTGAGCAAGCGGCGCTTAGGCTGCCACACCAGTCCGCCGTACTTGACGTGCCACTTGCTCACGCGCGGCACTGTCCCAGCTTTGAGCACGCTTGGCGAGAAATTTGAGGCCCGCCTAAATACAATCACACCACTCTCTGCGTATGTTGTGAAGCAGGGAAGGCCACGCCTTTCCACGCAGGCAACAAGTCCACAAAAGAGGAGTCGCATCATGAACAGCAATTGGTTTCATTCAATCCGGCTGGCGCTTGCGCTGCTGGCGCTGAGCACGCTGGCGCTGGCGCAACACGAACACCATACTGTGCCCGCCAAACCCGCCCGCCGCATAGCTGGCGTGGGCAACTGGCAGCATCCGGTCACGACCAAAAACATCCAAGCCCAACAATTTTTCAATCAGGGCCTCGCGCTCATTTACGCCTTCAATCACGAAGAGGCCGCGCGCTCGTTTGAGCGTGCGGCGGAACTCGATCCGCAATTGGCAATGGCGCACTGGGGCTACGCGCTGGCCGTGGGGCCGAATTACAACGAACCCACGATTGACCCCGAACGCATGAAAGCCGCCTATGAAGCCGTGCAGAAGGCGCAAGCGTTGGCCGCCAATGCCAACGAAGTCGAACGGGCTTACATCAACGCGTTGGCGACGCGCTTTACGCTCGAGGCCAACCCGGATGGTAAGAAACTGGGTACGGCTTACAGCGTGGCGATGCGCGATGTTTATCAACGCTTTCCTGACGAT
The DNA here is from genome assembly GCA_016196035.1 of Acidobacteriota bacterium. Classification (NCBI taxonomy): domain Bacteria; kingdom Pseudomonadati; phylum Acidobacteriota; species Acidobacteriota bacterium. The sequence continues at coordinate 23,849 of JACPYM010000011.1, forward strand.
TTGGATGCGGCGGTGCTTTACGCTGACAGTTTGATGAATGTGCAGCCCTGGCAATTGTGGGCGCGTGATGGCAAGCCGCTGGGCCACACCGAAGAGATCGTGCGCGTGTTGGAAAGCGTGCTCAAGCGCAACCCGCAACACGTCGGCGCCAATCATCTTTACATCCACGCGGTCGAAGCTTCCAAACAACCAGGCCGTGCGTTGGCCAGCGCGCGCCGTCTGGGTAAGCTCGCACCTAAGGCCGGTCACCTCGTGCACATGCCCGCGCACATCTACATTCGCACGGGCGCGTATGACGCTTCCGCCGCCAGCAACGAAGCAGCGGCGGCAGTGGATCGTGCTTACATCAAAGCGACCGGTGCAAGCGGAATGTATCCGGCGATGTATTACAGCCACAACCTGCATTTCCTGGTCGAGTCGTACAACCGCGCGGGCAACTTCGCCAAAGCCCGGCGTTCGGCGCATCGGCTGGTCGCCAACGTGGCCGGGCATATCGAGATGATGCCCCAGATGGCCGGAATGCTCGAAGGCTTTTTGCCGTCAGAGGCATTTGTGCTGTTGCGCTTTGGCAAATGGAGTGAGGTGTTAAGACAGAACGAGCCGCCGCGTGAACAGAAGATCACGCATGTGTTTTGGCAGTACGCACGCGGCGTGGCGCTGGCTTCACTGGGTAAAATGGCTGACGCGGAAGCGGCTCGTAGGGCTTTTTTGCAAGAAGGTAACAGCTTGCCGGGCGAGACGCCTTTTGGCCTGAATTCGGCCAGCAGCGTCTTGCAAATCGCCGCAAGTGTACTGAACGCGAAACTAGCCGAGGCGCAAGGAACGCGTGAGCAGTCATTGGCGGCCTGGCGGCTGGCAGTGGACGCGCAAGACGCGCTGAATTACGACGAACCGCCGGGATGGTATTACTCCGTCCGCGAATCTTTCGGAGCGGCGCTTTTGCGTGCCGGAAAAGCGCCGGAAGCCGAGCGCGTATTTCGCGCCGATCTGGCTGATAATCCGGGCAACGGACGCTCGCTGTTCGGCCTCGCCGAAAGCCTGAAAGCGCAGGGCCAGCGGCAAAAGGCGGCGGCGGCGCGGCGTGCTTTCGTTAAAGCTTGGCGCAATGCCGACGCGCCGTTGCGCTTGAACGATTTGTAAAAGCCGCCGCACGGCATTGAAACTCAGGGCGGGCTTGGCGCAAACTTAGCGAGCTTGACGCGCATCGGTTGCATCGGAGCGCGTCGCGGTGGCAGGTAGAGCGTCAAGCTCGCTTTTGTTTTACCCCCACTAACATTTCCAACGCTGTTAAAGGAGTCGCAATGAATCAACGTTATCTGCCCGCCTTGTGGTTAGCTCTTGCCGGGGCGGCCTGCGTGTTTCCGGCTGGCACTTTGGCGCAAGCCCGTCCACAACCGAAACCGGCTGCGCCACCGGCAACGCCAGCGCCTGCCGCGCCGGTCAGCACGGCGAAACCGCCCTCCAAAGACGAGGTCTATTTCGCCATCGCGCGCCGCATCAACGCGCAAAACAACACGGCGGTCAGCGGCGTGGTGGGCGCGCTGGGGGGCGTGATCGAAGTCAAAGACATCGCTATGGGCGCCGATGGCAAAGCGACCGTGACCGTGCAGGAACGCGCCGGCTCGAATGCCGCCTACACCCAGAAATCCATGCGCATCATGTTGACGCCGCCGGTGGCCGGCGACAAAGACAACAAATGGGCGTGGGAACAGTTCGAAGAGGGGCGCCGCTTTTACGCGGTGGATAGAATTTTCCCGTTTACATCCGGCGATCTGAATCGCAAGAAACAGAACATCAGCGCCAAGTGGGCCAACTTCTCCGCTGCCATCGGCAAACAACTCGAAACCGGTATCAAAGCGCTGGAAACGGCCAAGGCCGTCATCAAAACCGATCCGGCGCCGCTGATTGCCTTGCTGCCGCTGCGCACCTCGCTGGCCGAGGCGCTCAAGAATAACGAGCAGGACGCCCTGGTCAGTATTAGCCTGGAACTGAGCAGCAGCACCGATAACATCACCGCGCTGGCCGATACGTTTGAGGCCCTCAAAGCCAATGATGCGTATTTGCGGTTGTTGGAAGAGTTCAAGGCTGCCGTCAACGCCATCATTGCGATGCGTCGCGATTATGTCGAGGCGGTCAAGGTTTACAACGAATCGCTGGAGCGCCTGCCCTACGCCTTGGTGGCTTACGGGCTGGAATTTCAACGCATCGAACCGAAGCTGACGGCGGATTAGCAACCTGGGTACGCGCGCATCCCTGCGCGCCGCGTGGCGTAAAACGCATTGAGGCTGAATAGTTCTGGTGGCCTGATTCCGTCGTTTGCCACCCTTGCCCGCAAGGATGCGGGCGTACCCAGGAACTTTCGGCGCAAGGTTGCGTATGAAGCGCTGATGCAAACACAACCCCACGTAATCACAAGGAGAATTTATGAGCGACAATCCGAATAACCCCGCGAACGCGCCGTTAGCCACACAACCGCCACCACCTGCTCAAGGCAAAGACACGATCGAAGAGATCGCCACGACCTTGCGCGACCTCTTCAACCGCGTGCCCGAGACGGTCAACAAAGCGGTCGAGCGCGCGATGAACGTGAAAGACACCACCGTGCTCGTGCGGTTGAGCGACGATTCGTCGGACAAACTCGACCGGCTGGTCGCGGCGGGCGTGTTCAAAAATCGTATGGAAGCGGCGGGCTTTTTGGTCGAAGAGGGCATCAAGGCGCAAGCCGGACTCTTCGAACGTATTCAGGCCAAGCTGGACGAGATCGAACGCATCCGCGCCGAGTTGCGCCACAGTGTCGCCCCGGAAGCATAGAACCACGATTCGGTACCGGGAGCGGTAGCGACTGGGCGCTTGGCACTCGCATAAACTGCCAAGCACCCGATCGCTACAGCTCCCGGTACTGTCAAGCACGCCATGACTTACGAATACCTGCTCGTCGAAACCGCCGCCGCGATCACGCGCATTACGCTCAATCACCCGGCCCGCCGTAACGCGCTCTCGCTGGCGCTGATGCGGGAGTTGACCGCGTGTTTGCGCAGCGTGAGCCAATCCGCCGCAACGCGTGCCGTGATTCTGGCGGCCAACGGGCCAGCCTTTTCCGCTGGGCACGACCTGCGCGAAATGCTTGACCGCAGTGTTGCTGAGTACCGCGCACTGTTCGATGCCTGCGTGGAGTTGATGACCACCATCCAAAGCATCCCGCAACCTGTCATTGCCGAAGTGCAGGGCATCGCGACAGCCGCCGGTTGCCAACTGGTCGCCACTTGCGATCTGGCGGTGGCCAGCGAAACGGCAACCTTTGCCACGCCCGGCGTGCGCATCGGCCTGTTTTGCAGCACGCCGATGGTCGCCCTGACGCGCGCGCTTGGCCGCAAACGCGCGTTACAAATGCTGCTGACCGGCGCGCCGATTGACGCGCGCACCGCAGTCGAATGGGGCCTCATCAACCAGGCCGTGCCTGCTGACCAACTTCGCATTACGACCGAAGAACTCGCCGCGCAAATTGCCGCAGCCAGTTCACTGACCGTCGGCCTCGGCAAACAGGCGTTTTACGCCCAACTCGAATTGGAGCAAACCAAAGCTTATGCCTACACCAAAGAAGTCATGAGCCTGAACGCGCTGGCCGCTGATGCCCAGGAAGGCATGGGCGCGTTTTTAGAAAAACGGCCCGCCTGCTGGAAGGGAAGATAGTGGCTAGTGGTCAGTGGTCAGTGGTCAGTAACCGCCAACCACTGACCACTGACCACTGACCACTAGCCACTGCTATGACCAAACATTTCTCAATGCTGCGCACCTTTCACCTGGCGGACTTGTTCACACTGGCCAATGGTGCGTGTGGCGTCAGTGCGATCTTCGGTGCAATGAAATATCTGGCGACGCAGGAGCGTTGGCATCTTTACGTTGCTTTTGGCTTGATTCCGCTGGCCCTGGTATTTGATGTGCTGGATGGGCGTATCGCGCGTTGGCGGCATACGGCGTCATCGTTGGGGCGCGAATTGGATTCGTTGGCGGATGTGATTTCGTTTGGCGTCGCGCCAGCGGCGATTGCCTTTGCCGCAGGACTGAACAGCGGCCTGGAGCAGTTGCTGCTGATTTTTTTTGCGGCGTGCGGGCTGAGCCGGTTGGCGCGTTACAACGTGACGGCGGAACGGTTGGCGGCCAACACTGGCAAGGTCGAATATTTTGAGGGCACGCCGATTCCGACCAGCGTGGTGCCGTTGGGCGTGTTATTGCTGTTGTTTCACTTTGACCGGTTGCAGCGCGTGGCGTTGCTGGGCGTGGATTTGCATTTGGTGGCGCTGCTCTTTTTCGTCTCGGGCTGTTTGATGATCAGCAAGACCTTGCGCATCCCCAAACCCTGAAGCCTTCCATCGAAATCAAAATCGTCTGGCCGAAAGAGTAACTACACGAGAAACTAAGTTATCTCGTGTTTTGAAAATTGTTTTTGCCGCAGAGCGGCGGTTGAATTTAGCCGTGGGTTTTCAACCCACGGTATCCGCTACAAACTACAAACCCGCGTCGCGTCAGCGACGCTTGAATGGCCGCGTGTTTCAAGCGTCGCTGACGCGACGCGCAATTGATTGTGCGCTGCCCGTGGGTTGAAAACCCACGGCTAAATTCAACCGCCGCTCTGCGGCGAAGAGTGCGCTGCCCGTGGGTTGAAAACCCACGGCTAAATTCAACCGCCGCTCTGCGGCGAAGAGGTAAATGCCAGAAAATTTAGTTTTTCTTGTAGTAACGCAACCCGCCGAGGTTGCGCTACTGCGGCGCGAGTCTTCAGTGCGACTATTTGCGCATCAACTCAGGGTGTTCAGCCGGATCGAATCTGAATTTGCCGTCTTTGTCCATACACCACGGATTGCTGTATTCGCGCAGGTGCGGCAGCACTTCGCGGGCGGGGTCAACGTGCAGCACTCGTTTGCAGACGTGGCGAAAGCGGCGGTTGTAGCGCCGCTTGTCCTGCTTTTCGCTGCGGGCCAGCGTGATGCCGTGAATGGGCGTTCGTTTTCGTGATCTGCTCATTATCATTAGTACCTCCACTAATGAAACGGCTTCACGCAATGCCTCCGCTGTGTGGTTGGTTGAGTGAACATCGCCGGCATTTTCGGCTTGGCTGTGGCAAAAGAAAAGGGCTGACGCGCTTGCGCCAGCCCTTTTCAGTTACTTCCGTGGTGTGCTTAGTTAGAAGTTGATCTTCAGCGCCATCTGCCCCGTGCGCGGGCCAGTACGCGGGCCGCCGGTGACGCCAAAGCGTCCGGTGGTCGGATTGGTATCCGTCACGTTCGGGCGAATCGGCGTGCCGCCGATGCCGAAGTTCGTGCGGTTGAAGATGGTGAAGAATTCGCCGCGTAACTCGATGTTGACCGTCTCGCTGATGCGCGTGCGCTTAATGAAGCCCATGCTTTCGTTGTAAACGTTCGGGTCACGCAACTCATTCAGGTAAATCGGCGCGTTGCCCAATTCAAACGTGCCGGGGATCGTAAAGAAGTCGGTCGTCCACCAACGCTTGGTCAGATCGCGCGGATCGAGGTCTTGGCGGCTGACATTGGTGCGAATCGCCTTGCCCGGCACGATATTCACGCGCTTGCGGCCATACTCAAATCCCCATTGCGGATAGGTGTATGGCGCATTGAGCAAGGCCAGCGCGCCGTTGGTGTAGCTGCCGGTAAAGCTGATCGTCCAGCCGCCGACGAGTTTGTCGAGCACGCCGTTGCCGCTCAGGAACTTTTGACCTTTGCCAAAAGGCAGGTCAACCACGGCCACGACGTTGGCGATGTTCGGATAGTCGGTGTATTGCAAACTCTTGTTCAACTCGACGGCACGTGGGTCATAGGGCCGGTCGGTCTTCGGGTTGCGATTGCTCGCGTCGCCGCCGGTTTGTGTGCCCGAAGCGTCGGTCAATGCTTTTGAGCGCGTGTAGTTGGCTTCGAGCGTGACCCAGCCGAAACGGCGATCCAGTTTGACTTGCAACGAGTCGTACCAGGAATGACCAATCGGATTGTAAAGATTGTTGATCGGGCCGTTGATTTGCGGGAACGGGCGTAGCGCACGCGCCAATGTTGCGCCCGCACCCCAATCGGCGATGAAGTTGGCGTAAGGTGATTTGTAACCCGCCGCGACCACTGCCGGGTCGTCAATGCGTGAGTTGAGGAGTGCGCCCAGTGAATAAAACTTCGGATCAAGATGGTTGAGCGGCGCGTGGCTCGACGAAACGCGTGTGCCGCGCATGCCGATGTATGCGACTTCGGCCACCAGCTTCCAGGGCAGTTCGCGCTGAATGCTGATGCTGTAGTTTTGGAAACGCGGCGCTTTGCCCGAATCCGGCGTGATGAAATAAATGTCATCCGCCGCGTTGCTAACCGACGCATTGACCACCGGCGGCGCGAGGAACGTGGGTGGCGGCACAAAGCCGTTGTCCCAATTCAAGGCCGCGCCCGTCGTGCCCGCGCGCGACAGACCAGCGGTCGTGGAATAGCCGTTGGCGCATCGCAAACAGAAACCGCCCGTCAAGCCATTGCCCGCCGCATAATAAATGCCATAACCGAGCCGCACGACGGTCTTTTGATTAACCGACCAGGCCAGGCCCAGGCGTGGCCCGATGCTGCTGAAATCGGTGTCGGCAAAGCGCGACTTCTTGATGCAGCCGTTGCAATCGCCCAGATAGGCGGTCGCGCCTTTCAAGCCCGAACGCGGATCGGTGAGCGTTGGATCGAACGAAGTAAAGCCCGTCGGACTGGTCGAACGCGCCAGCGGCAATTCATAGCGCATGCCGAGATTGAGCGTGATGTTCGGACGGATGCGCCAATCGGTTTGCGCGTACCAGCCGTGGTAACCGAAATTTGCCGAGATGGCGCTGGCGTTGAAAGTGCGCGAGGCGTTGTCAACCAAACCGAGCAGGAAACTGGCAAACGAGTTGCCCGAACCCGACACGTTGGCGGCACTGGCCGTTTGGTTGGCCGCGAAGGCAAAGGTGCCCTGCACGCCCGCGTCGTCAAACCCGCCAGTCGAAAGCGGTTTACCAGTGGTGCGCATCCAGCGATGGTCGGCGCCGAACTTCCAATTGAAATTGCCGCGCACCCAACTCAGATCGGCCCGGAAATGATCGGTGAAGTTGTACTGCGTGCCTTTGGTCTTGTTGCCGTTGGTATCGGCATAGGCCGTGTAACCATCAGTTGCAAAGGTGATGACGGGGAACGAATTGGTATCGCCTTCCGAGACGCCCTTCAGGCCCAGCTTTTGCGGCCAACCCTGGCCGACCTGATCGTTGTCGAAAATCTGGCGCAATCTGGTCATGCCGTAGGTCAAATGCAAATTCACCGTCGGCGTGATGATGTAATCGTAATTAAACCGCGTAAAGGTCGGGCGATTGGCCGAATAGGAAGTCGTGCCCCCGCCTTGCAACGGTTGCGGCAAAGGCCCCACCTGCAACGAACCGAGGTCTTGCCAGGTGTAAAAGAAATTGATCAGGTGTTTGTCGGTGATGTTGTGATTGGCCTTGATGCTCCACGAATTCTGGCGCGCCCGTGTTTGAATGGTCGCCAGATAATTATTGAGCATGCCGGAAGTCGTGGTCGCCGGGATCAACGGCAAAATGTTTTTAGTAACGTTGCTGAACCGGTTTTGCGGAATGAGGTTGCCCGCGAAGGGCTGCCCCGTCAGCGGATCGTAAATCACACGGCCCGGCAGCAATTCAGAGAAATCGCCCGTGCGCATTTTTGCGGTCGGCAGGCTGCGAAAGCTCGATGATGCATCGGTGCGCCGATAATTCTCAGTCGTGAAGAGGAAGAAGGATTTGTTTTTCGACTCGTTATAGCCGCCCAAGGGGCCAAAGTATTTTTTGGGCAGGAAGATCGGCCCGCCCAGCGCGCCGCCAAACGTATTGCCGTGGTATTTCGGTTTCACGGCGACAACGCCAGCGCCCAGCGGATTTGCTTTAGTCGCCCAGGCCGTAGCGCTCAGCGCGCTCGATGTGTGGAAGTCATAGACGGTGCCGTGGAAGTCGCGTCCGCCCGATTTGGTGACGAAGGATTCGATGCCGCCGCCCGTGCGGCCATATTCCGCCGCAAAGGTATTGTTGATGAGTTTGAATTCGCCGATGGCTTCGACCGAGGGCAAGCCGTTGAAGGCCACGCCGCCCGATTCCGGGTTGGTCGCGTTGACGCCGTCAATCAGAATTTCCTTGGAGCGGCGCTGTCCGCCGCCAATGCCGCCTTCACCGCCCGCGCCATTGACGACGCCGGGTTGGAAACCGATGAATGCTTCCGGGTTGCGAATGCCGGCGCCACTGATGGGGGCATCCACCATCAGTTTCGGCGAAAAGTTGACGCCGACTTCGGTCGTCGTTGTTTGCAGTTGCGCCGCTTCCCCTGTGACTTCCACGGTCTGGTTCACGTCCCCGACTTCCAGCTTCAAATCGGCCACCGTGGTGTTCGAGATGGCGACGATGACATTGGAGCGCGCGATTTTTTTGAAACCGGATTGTTCGACCGTCAGGGTGTAAACGCCGACTTCCAGGTTGGAGTAGGCATACAACCCTTCGCTGGTCGTGACGGTTTTGATTTCGCGTCCGGTGGCATTCTGCTTGGCCGTGACTTTGGCGCCCGCCACGGCGCCGCCATTGGCGTCAGTCACGATGCCGGAAAGCGAGCCGGCACTACTTTGCGCAAACACGGCGGTCGCCGGGCCTAAGAAAAGACAGCTTAAAGTTAGCAATCGGATGAGCTTTTTCATCACATTACCTCTGGGTTAGTTGAGTTGTTCGTACTCCGGCGTTCCAAGCAGGTGCCGTTGGAGTAGGAGTTTGATGTTGGTTGTTGATGATCGGGGAGTGCAATCCCACATGTGCCCAGCAAAACTTGTATCAATAGGTAAGTTAGTAAATTGTGGGGGACAAGGTATGGCTAGACATCGGGGATGTCAAGTGGTTATACCAATAAGACGAATTTTCCGGATGGGCTTTTTTTAGGGTGTGTGGCGCTCAATTCCTGACAGGCGTCGAGGCTTCCCAAAAACGCCATTTGGCATACCCTGCACGTGTGCCCGCGCCATCCAATTGCAAGCCGAAAGAGTTGGGCAAGGCTTCCTGCAAGACCTGTTGGCGGAAACTGAGTTTGATGAATGTGGCCGCGCCGTATTGAAGCTGGTTGCCGTTGAGCTTGGCGAACAGATACGACGCATCCGTCTCGAATTCGCCGTATTTCACCTTGCCCAAATCGTATTGATAACGCGGGCCGATTTGTTCGCGCGCCAAATCCATCTCCAAGTCGAGTTTGACACACAGGTAAGACCTTTCCGCACCGTCCGTGATTTCCAGGCCGAGCGCGCGCCCCGCCTTGTCCACCTCCAGCAGCTTGAATTGCGGGTAGGCGATGTCGCCCTCGGCGCTATGCGGGAAGAGCACGGTCACAAAGAATTCATAAGCGCCCGCTTGGTAAAACTGCGAGTTGGTTTGATAGATCGCCGTCTCGTCCTGAAAGTGGCGCGTGATGGGGAAGGTGCCGATCTGTTTGCCCTGGGCGTTTTCAGGGAAGCGAATCGTCAGCACTTTGTTTGCTGGCAACTCGTCCGTCTGGATTTTGTCGTAGCGCGTCTCGAAGCTCTGCCCGTTGCCTGATTGGCCCTGGCCGATGATTTGGCGCGTGTGCCAGAGGTTGGTGAAGGTGTAGTAATCGGGTCGCAGCACCTTGATGCCGTCCACCACGATGAAGTAATCGCGCGCCTTGACGTGCGTGATGACGCGATCCCATTGGTAGCCGAGTTCGTCATCGGTGACGCGCGTGCGGCTGGCGTCCACGTCCTTGAACTTGAGGAAGTCAATTTTCTGCGTCGTGACTTTGCGGTATGCGCCGGAGTTGCGGATGAATTCGTAAACGCCTTGCGCTTTGCCGCGTTTGTTTTTGCGCGCCACGACGCGGTTGTGGAAGTAGTCGCTTCGCCATTCGCCAAACGGGCCGCTGGGCAAATCGGGGCGATAGCCGCCGTCGTGCAGCAGCACCGAACCGCCCGACATCAGCAGCGCGATGCTGTTTTCGTCGGCGTGGCCGTGATGCATTTTCTCTTCTTCGACTGAAAGCGTTTGGCGCAGGAAATCGCGCCCGAGCAAACCGCCGTCGCCTTCGTCGCGGTAATTCAACAGCATCATCGTTGATGTTCTGTCCCAGCCGTTGCGAAAGACGACTTTCTTACCGATGACATCTTCGAGCACGTCGCCGCTCAGATTCGCGGGCGGCGCGGGTTTGATCGAATCGTCGGCCCAGCGGCAGGCATCGGTAAACGGCGAGCCTACCCCGGCGCCGAGGTTGACGTCGCTTAAGTTTTGCGTCTTGGCCGCGCGTTCAATTGCGCGCTTAGTCAGTTGTTCGGCGACGTATTTGTAAACCGGGTTGCGATAGAGCGTCGCGGCCTTTTCATACACGGGCACGAAGCGTTCCCAACCGCCATTCCAATGCGCGTCGCCGAAATCCGCGATGTTGCCGTGCGGCGTCAGCAGTTGCGCGAAATAATCCAGGTAGTAATGCACCATCGGGGAACGCAGCACGTCTTCGCGCCCGGCGATGTCGGCGTAGGAGAAAACGGAATAGAGCCAGATACCGTGATAGCCGGTGGCATCTTCGATTTCCCATTGCTTCATACTGTCGCTGGCCAGCGTCTCGGCCAGTTGCTTCCACTTCGGCGCATTCGGGTGATTGGCCAGTGCAACCGCACCGTAATAAAGACTCTCGGCGCGCAGCATCGCGCGGTTGTGCGCGCCCCATTCCGGGTAATAAAAGATGTGATCCAGACTGAAGGCGAGGTCGGTTTCGATTTTGGCCTTGGTCTTGGCGTCGAGCACGCCGCTCTCGCGGATGCGCATGTACGAGCGCGCGTATGGCGGCATGATGAAAAAGTTCGAGATCGAGGGCACGCCGCCACGGTATTCGACGCGCTTGCTCTGAAACTCCTTCGGCATGATTTCGCGCAGGTCGCCGTAACTCGCCAGCAGATCGCGCGCGCGTTCGGCGTATGTCTTGTCTTTGGTTTCCTGATACAGATAGCCGAGCAGGTCGGCGAGATAGACCGGATGGCCGGGCGCGTCGTAGCCCCAGAGTTCGCTTGGCTTGGTCGTCTGCTTCCAGTTTTCGAGGATGGCGGGTGTATCGGCCCAGCCGCGGGCGGCGGCGGTTTTCAGATAACGCAGGTAATCGCTTTTGAGTGTTTGGGCGGACAGCGAAGCAGTGAACAGCAGTAGTAAGGAGCAACAGCTGAGCAGGCGCATGGTTATTTTTTCTTTTTGGATTTGCCGGTTTTGTGCCCATTCTTGTGGCCGTTCTTTTCAACGGCCGGGCCAAACGCTTGCGGTTGGAAATTGCGTGGGATTTGCAGCTTGAATGTCTCGTCGTTGATACGGGCCAGGTACAGCCCAGCCTTCCACACTTCGGCGCGCAGATTGGCGGGGATGTCCACGGCGGCGATGATGCCGTAAATCTTACGGTCTTTCATGGCAGGAAAGAAGCGCGGTAGTTTGGCGATAGTCTCAAGAATCTGCTCAATCGCTTCCGGTTTGAGGTGGCTTTTGATCTCGACGACGTAAGCTTCCTTGAGAGTGCCAGTATTGTCGTAGCCAAATACGTCCATTTCAAGCGTTTCGCCGTTGAGAAAGAATTTGCGGCGCGGTGAGACATCGTTCACGCCGAAGCGTCTGCGCAGCACTGTTTCCATAGAAGGCAAGGCCATGCCTTCGGCAAAACTGCCAAACTTGTTGCCGAGGTCGCCAATTTGTTTATCCACACGTTTAATTTGTTTATTGGTTTCGGCTTGTTGGCGGTCAAGTTCGGCTTGGCGGCGGTCAGACTGTTCCCGCAACTCGGCTTGGCGGCGGTCGGACTGTTCCCGCAACTCGGCTTGGCGGCGGTCAGACTGTTCCCGCAACTCAGCGATGCGCCGGTCGTGTGCTTGCATTTGCGCAGCGGTTTCAGCCTGCATTTTTGCAACGCTCGCGACTAAGTCTCTCAATTCCTGGTCAGTCATAAAACCTCCTGCCGTGTTTGGCTCGTTGATGAATGGCGCGGAAATACTAGCACACCAAATCTGATTCAGCTTCGGCCCAAAAACAAATCCCGCCCTTTGACCAAGGCCGCAATCTTCCGATCCGCAATCGAACGCTTGTTCATCCAGAAGCCGCAATCGGGATTGACCCACTTAATGCGTTCCGCGCCGATGAAACCCGCCGCCGTCGCGATGCGTTCGGCAATCTCGTCGGGCGTTTCGACAGTGTTGACCTTGATGTCCACCACGCCCAGGCCCAGGCCGATGCGCGGGTCGAGTTCATCTTTGAAGTATTGCAACTCTTCGTACCCGCGAAAGGCCATCTCGATCAGGATGTGGTCGCAATGCAACCGATTCAAAAAGGCGATCAGCTTGCGCCATTCACCGCGTTGGATGGACTGACCGCCGTAATTGCCGAAGCACAGATGCACGCCTTTTTCTCTGGCGCTGGTGGCTGCGTCAAGCACGACGTTGAGGGCGTCGGCGGCCCAGTCGCCTTCGTCGGGGTGGCCGGTGATGTTGGCTTCGTCAATTTGAATCACGTCGGCGTCAATTTCGGGGACTTGCTTGGCGAGTGCGTGCGCCAAGGCTGCCGCGAGTTCGGCGCGATTGGCGTAGCGATGATCTATGAGCGTCTTGCACAGCATGTGCGGCCCCGTCAGCGTGAATTTCATGGGATGCGTCGTGCAAGCGCGGGCGCGCCGGTAATCCTCCCCCAGATTCAACATGCCTTCGTCAATCGTATCTTCGACGACACCGGCGGGGGTGGAACGAAAGCCCATGCCTTCCAGTCGTTTGAATTCGGCAATGTCGGTGCGGGTGACTTGCGAGCGGATGCCCGTCATCGGGCGAATAAAGTATTCGATCATGCCGTTGGTGTCGGGATGATTGACATCCCAGCGATACAGTTCGCCATCGGCGACGACATCGAGGCCGGCGAGTTCTTGAATCTTAAAGACGACTTTGGTCGCGTCAATCAATCCCTGCTGACTAGGCGAAGCCATCAGCCAGTCGGGGACGGGATAGGAACCCACGACGGTAGTGCGGATCGGTGGAATTGCGGACTCAGCGATTGCGGATTGCGGATTGCGGATTGCGGATTCGCTCAAGTTGTCTGCTCCTGTGAATCGAATTGTTAGATCGGTTTTCACTTCAGTTTACGGGAAAAGAGCCGCGCCTCAAGACGGTATCGCGCGCGTGAGCAAGCGGAGCCTGTGCGATTCGGACAATGGCGTAAGCTTGACGCGCCGCTTGCTCACGCGCGCGGTACCGTCCCGGCACAAGCTGCTCCCGTAAACGCGATTGCAAACCGCTCTAAGTGAAAGGTAGCGTATCAATAACACCGGTGGCAGTAAATCCGCAATCCGCAATCCGCAATCAATTGAGCTTGTTCAGGCTTTCTGTTAGCATCTGCCGCGCAATTGCGGCGAGACAAGCAGTTGGCAACGTGGCGGAACCCCCCTCCCAACCTTTTTCTGTAAACGTTCGGACGTTATCTGTTTTTGCATGGAAGCTGAATCGGCCTTCGTGTTGTGCCACACGGACGGGCGCATTGTGGCAGAAAATCCAATGTGGCGGCAGTGGTTTGCCGCCGCGACGGATTGCACGCATCTGCAAGCGGCTGCGGCGCGCCTGGCTTGCCCGCAATTGTGGCCGTTGTCGAGCGCAGCCGTGGAGGCGGGCGCGGTTGAAGTGCAGATTGGCTCCCAGTCGTATCTAATGCATGTGCATACGCTGGGCGAATGGCTCTTGCTGGAATTCACTGCGGCAGAGCAAGACCGTGCGGCGCAAGCTGAGACAGACGCCCTGCTCGATATGGGGCGGCTGACGTCGCGGCTGATTCACGACTTTCGCAATCAGATGGGCGGGCTGAAACTCTATGCTTCCTATCTGAAGAAACGCCTGGCGGGCGCGGAGGCCGGGACGGCGGGGCAGGAAGGCGCTGAGATTGCCGACAAGATCATTGAAGGGTTGAATACGATGGCTGAACACGCGACGCTGGTCAGCCGTATGACCAAGCCGATTGAATTGCGTTGCGAAACGGGTGAGTTGGCGGCGCTGGTTGAGCAACTTGTAAGTGAACAGCGGTTGCGCGCCACGCCGCGCCACGTCCAACTGGTCAGTGGGCTGGCCGATGACCTTCTCGAATTGCCTTTCGATGTGCAGCAATTGCACGCGGCGCTCACGGCCTTGCTGGCCCGCGCCATCGAAGTTTCACCGCCGCAAACGACCGTCACGGTTACGTTGCAACGTGACGCTGAGGATTGCGTTCTGACCGTGACGGATGCCGGGGCGCGGTTGACGGACGCGCAACGCGCGGCGCTTTTTGATTTTTTGACCCATGAACGACTCAACAAAAACGCCCTTGAACTGGCGCACGCCAAACGCATCCTCGAAGCTCATGGCGGTTCGCTGGTGGCGCGGGCGGCAGGTAAGGTTGGAACATCGGTACAAGTGAGGTTGAAAATATAAACATAAGGCTGGCCGTTCATTTTTCCGTTTGTCATTCACTGGCAGTACGGCAAATGAGAACACTGACTGGACAGAGGGCGAGGGGCGGAACCGTTGAAACAAGAAATCAACATCCTGGTAGTGGACGATGAACCGATGATGACCGAGGGCCTCAGATTGGTGCTCGGCGCGGAAGGTTATCGTGTGCAAACGGCGCAGGATTTCCGCGCGGGTCACGCGGCGCTGCAACGCGGCGCCTTTGATCTGGTCATCTCCGATTTGCAATTGCCCGATGATCAGCAAGGCGGGTTGTCGTTGCTGCGCGCGGTTAAAAGCCGCGACTCCCAAAATGGCCAATCCGAAACCGAAGTCATCATCATTACTGGCGTCGGTTCAGTCACGAAGGCCGTCGAAGCCACCAAAGCCGGCGCGTTTTACTTTGTCGAAAAGCCCTTCGAGCCGGAGCAGATGTTGCTGCTGGTCGAAAAAGCGCTCGAACGCCGCCGCTTGCGCACCGAGTCTGAGAACCTGCGCAAACATTTTCAGCGCTCCGAATTCGCCAGCATGATCGGTGCCTCGAAGGCGATGCAGAAAATTTACGAGACCATCGAGAGCGTTGCCAAAAGCGATGCCAACGTCCTGATCATTGGCGAATCCGGCACCGGCAAGGAACTGATCGCCAACGCCATTCATTTCAATTCGCTGCGCGCCACGCATGAGTTCGTCAAGGTCAATTGCTCCGCGCTGCCTAAAGAACTGATCGAGTCCGAACTGTTCGGCTATGTCAAAGGCGCGTTTACCGGAGCGAATCAAAACCGCTCCGGCCTCATCGCCGAGGCCAAGGGCGGCAGCCTGATGCTCGACGAAATCGGCGAGATGCCGCTGGAGTTGCAGCCGAAGCTTTTGCGCGTGCTGGAAGAGCGGCGCTTCCGTCCGGTCGGTTCGTCCGAAACCTTCGAGGCCGACTTCCGCTTGATCGCCGCCACCAACCGCGAACCGCGCGAGGCGATCAAGGACGGCCAGATGCGCGAAGACCTTTTCTATCGCGTCTCGACCATCACGATCAGCGTGCCGCCGCTACGTGAACGCAGCGAAGACCTGCAACTATTGATTGATCACTTCTTCAATAAGTTTTCCAACAAATACAAACGGCCGCTGCAAGGCATTTCGCAGGCGGCCTATCAACGCCTGTTTGCCCACCCCTGGCCCGGCAACGTGCGCGAATTGCAGAACGCGCTGGAGCGTGCCGTGCTGTTGGCCAAAGGCAATCAAATTCAACCCGAAGATTTGCCATTCGGCGCGTCCACGGTGGATGGCGAACAGGACGGCAATGCGGCGCACCATTTCACGGTGCCGCCGGATCTGACCTTGGACGAAATTGAAAAGATCGTCATTGCGGAAACCTTGAAACGCACGGACGGCAATAAACAGGAAGCTGCCCGCTTGCTGGGCATCTACCGCCCGCGGTTGTACAGCAAGATTCGCAAATACAAGCTGGAAGTCTCTAGCAAACCCGGACGCCGCCCCAAAAAGAAAGCGGCCACGGGCGCGGGGGACTGAGCAACAAATCAAATGGCGCAGGCAGCACTGCTAGCCCTTTGGTTTCTTTACCTAGGAGTTGAGGTATGAGAACAGTTACAACATTTGGTTTGAGTCTGGCCCTTTGCGCCGGATTGACCTTGATGGCAGCGGCACAAACCGGGCAAACGCAAGCAACTGATACGACCAGCGCCACCCAATCACAAGCCGCCGCCGCGCCGCTGGAAGCGGTCAATTTGGTCATCACCAACAAAGAAGTCTCGGCCGTGCAAGCCGCCTTGCTGGGACGCGGCTATTTGCAGGCGCGACCGAGCGGCGTCCTTAATGGGCAAACGCGTGAAGCGTTGCGCGCCTGGCAAACCGATCACAAGCTCGAAGTCAGCGGACGCATTGACCGCCCGACGCTCGAGAGCCTGGAGGTCAGCTATCCGGCCACGGGCAAAGAAACCGAGAGCGCGCGCCGCAACGGCATGCTGCCGAGCCTTGGGTACAAGACCAAAAATGGCGCGCTCACGGCCAAGAATGCGGTCACGGGCACTTCGCAAAGCGTGGACAACCACACGAAAGCCGGTTATCAAAAAACGGTGGATACGACCAAGAACGCGGGGCTTTACGTGAAGGACAAAACCGTGGGCGCGGCCCTGTACACCAAAGACAAAACCGTCGGCGCGGCGCGGTACAGCAAAGATAAAACTGTCGGCGCCTTTACGCGCACCAAAAACGTTACGGTGAGCGCGGGGCAAACCACGTCGGGCGGCGTCAAGACGGCGGCGCGCAAAACACAGGGTGCCGCGCAACGCACGACGGACGCCGTTGTCGGGCGCAGCGACTTGGACATCCAAACCCAGATTCGGGCTGTGCTCGAGGGCGATTCTGAAGCGCGCAACTTCACGACCACCGTCAAAAACGGCAATGTCACCGTGAAATTGCCGCCCGGCTATCAACAGGACTACAGCAACGCCATTGCCAGCATTCGGCGGGTCGGTGGCGTCAAGTCGGTGTTTGTGGTGCAGCCTTAGCAGCAGGGCTTTGAGTGGTATGCGTAGCGCAACCTCGGCGGGTTGCGCTACGCCGATCGGATTGCAGAGCGGTGTACGGGCGGCGCTCCGGGGCAGTACCGCGCGTCAGCAAGTGGAGACTCAGGGTGTACCGTATTGCGCCAGCGTTGACGCACCGCTTGCTGACGCGCGCGGTACTGCTCCGGAGCGCCGCCCGTACATTCAATTGCAAACTGATCTAAAGTGCGCTTTGTTCTCGAAATGGCCTTTTTGGATAAGTGTCCAGCCATCACATACAGTAAAACCTGCCTCGAAGTGAGTAGTTTACTTGGTTTGAGCAGGGGAGAAAGCGGGCGGGCAGGTTAGAGCTTGACGGGTTCGCGGCTGGTGCTTTGCGCGGGGAGCGTGCCTTGTTGGGTTTTGAGGTCTTCTTCCAGGTCTTTTTTGATTTGTTTGAGTTCTTTGGCGACGTCTTCGCAACGTTGCTCGATCTCGTCTATGCGTTCAGGCGAAAGTTGTGCGATGTCAATCAGCGTGGCTTGCGCTCTATTCAGCTTCTGGCCCAATTTCTCGCGCTTTTCGGTGCCGACTTTGGGTGCCGCCGCCAAGTCGTTTTTCAGTTTCGTGATCTCATCATGCAGACTCGTTAGCAGGGATTGTTTTTGCGTCTCGCGTTCCAGGCGCTTGTGCTGCTTGACCGCTTCGGCCTCGGCGGTCGAACGCTGCTGTTGATTGAAGTACCAAAAGGCCGCGCCGCCGATCCCCGCGAGGGCGATGATGGTCAGAATCACTGGCAGGAAGGAGAACGATTTTTGTTCTCCTTGACCGTGACTGGCCGTCGCTGCCATGCGCCCGGAATGATTCGTTTGGGGTGCGTGGGGTAAGAGGTCTCCTGTACCATCAGCCGAAGTGGTCTTTAACTCCTCTTCAAAATCGCCAATTTCAAACACCGCCGTAATCGGGCCGACGCGGTCGGTCATGTCGTTGGTTGACTTAAGCGGGGTAGTACGCGAGGGGAGCGGCGAAGTCGTCGGTGGAGGGGGAATGGGCGCGACTAAAGGCCCGGTTTTTTTGGCGTTCAGTTCACCGGTTAAAGCCCCGGTGCGGGCGGGTGACCCGGCCACAGCTTCACCCGCGAGGTCAGGCCCCGTCGGATCGGTAAGCTGGTCGGTCGTCGCTCCCGCTGACCAATTCAGTTCGGTCGGCGTATCCGGTGAACGCGCGATGCCTTGCGGTTCAATGGCGTCGCCCTCTGGCTGCTCGAGCGCGCTGCCGGAAAATTGCGCGATGACGACGGTGATGTTGTCTTCGCCGCCGCGCTGATTCGCCAGGGTGATCAGATTTTGGCAGGCGGTTTTGAAATCCGCCGATTCCTGCACGATCTGCAAAATCTCTTCGGCATGCATCTTGCCCGAAAGTCCGTCACTGCACAGCACCAGCGTATCGAGATGGCAAACCGGCAGCGTGTTGACCTCGACGTTGACGTTGATGTGCGCGCCCAGGGCTTGCAGGATGACGTTGCGGTAACTGTGGGTCTCGGCCTCTTCTTCGGTAATCTGACCGGCATCAATCAATTGCTGAACCAGCGATTGATCTTTGGTGATGCGCGCGATTTTGCCTTTGCGAATCAAATAGGCCCGGCTGTCACCGACCTGCGCGAAATACGCGTGGCCGCTATGCACGGCGACGCCGGTGAAAGTGGCGCCGAGACCTTTATGGGCGGGATTAGCCATGCCATCCGAATGGATGAGCAGGTTGGCTTCTTCAATCGCCAGCCGCAAGCGTTCCTGGAAGGGCACTTTGCCGTAATTCTGGTGGGCTTGCAATTGCAGCATGCGATCCCGCACGGTCTCAACCGCCAGCCGCGAAGCGACTTCGCCGGCCAGCGCGCCGCCCATGCCGTCCGAGACAGCCAGCAGCGAACCGTAATAGCCTTGCTGAAACGTCAGCAATTCCGGGGGTTCTTCCTCGCCCGCGCTCCAACTGGTGCCCGTCGAAAGATCCAGAATCAGAAAATTGTCTTCGTTGCCGCTCCGCACCATGCCGACGTCGGTTTGGGCGTACAGTGCAACATTCATCGTTGGGTGGTCTGCCATAGAAACAGTGTGAGTCCGATTTGCGAGCCGTGCAACCTGAAACGCCTTCAGGTCTGACTTGCTAGATCCGTTCCAGTGCTTGGTCGAGATCAGTGATGATGTCTTCGACATCTTCGATGCCGACCGAAATCCGCACCAGACCGTCGGTGATGCCTAACCGCGCACGTTGTTCCGCGGGAACCGAGGCATGCGTCATACTGGCAGGGTGACTGATTAACGTCTCCACCCCACCCAAACTTTCAGCCAGCGCAGAGAGGCGCACATTATCCAATAGAGACCGCGCTGCCGCAAGCGAACCGGTCTCAAAGGCGAGCATTCCGCCGAAGCCGCTCATTTGTTGTTTGGCGCGGGCGTGTTGGGGATGTGAGGGAAGACCCGGATAGTAAACTTTTTGCACCTTCGGGTGCTCGGTGAGGAAACTGGCGACGCTCCGTCCATTGGCGTCGTGTTGTTGCATACGCAGCGCCAGCGTCTTGGTGCCGCGCATAATCAAAAACGCGTCGAAGGGCGACAGAATTGCCCCGGCGGCGTTTTGCAAAAAGCCGATGCGGTCGGCGTCGGCTTCTTTGGTCGTAATGGCGACACCGCCGACGCTGTCGCTGTGACCATTCAGATATTTCGTAGTGGAGTGCACCACGATGTCGGCGCCGTGTTCGATGGGCCGCAGGAAATAGGGACTCATAAACGTGTTGTCCACCACCAGCCGTAAATTGTTGGCTTGGCAGAGGGCCGCAATCCCTGCCAAATCGGCAATCGCCATCATCGGATTGGTCGGCGTCTCGACGAATACCATCCGCGTTTCGGGGCACAAGGCCGCCTCGACGTTGAGGGCCGCGGTCGTGTCCACGTAGGAAAACGTTAGCCCAAATTCTTTCAGCACCTGTTCGAACAAACGATAAGTGCCGCCATACGTATTTTCAGAAACGATGACGTGATCGCCGCCCTTAAGCAGCAGCAGCACGGTATGAATCGCCGACATCCCAGAGGCAAAACAGTGCCCGGCCAACCCGCCTTCCAGGGCCGCCAAATTGCGCTCGCAGGCTAACCGCGTAGGGTTTTGCGTGCGCGCATATTCAAAGCCTTTATGTTGCCCCAGCGCATCCTGAACATAAGTGGATGTTTGGTAAATCGGCACGGCGACCGCGCCGGTGGTGGGATCGGGGTCTTGCCCCGCGTGAATTGCTGTCGTTGCAAATGCCATACTAAAGTTGCCAAAGCTGCCAAAGCTGAATGTTAAGTTGATGATTCCGCTCGCGCATATTAAAGACTCGACTCAGAAAATGGAAGCGCAAACTCCGGTCTCTCTCAGCCCACTAGAAGATGATAGCGCTGCCCAGCTAATTCAGCTAAAATCCCGCCGGTTTTTCATGGCAAACCCCGAGTTACAGATCAAGGCGGCAGAACAAAGCGCGCTGCAAATGGCTTGGCAAGAATTGGCTGGCGCTGAAAACGCATTCTGGACGACCTTGCGCGACGCGTATTCCGAACCCGCGCGCCATTATCACAATCTGGGGCATATCCAAGCCTTGCTGGCTTGGGCGACGGAATATCGCGCGCAATCGCAGGATTATGATGCCGTGCGCTGGGCCATCTGGTTTCACGATGTCGTTTATGACACCCGGCGCGGTGATAACGAAGAGCGCAGCGCCGCCCTGGCCGTACAGGTTTTGTCGGACTTAAACCGCGCCACGCCGTTGCTCAAAGCGGTCGAGGCCATGATTCTGGCGACCAAAACGCATCAGCTTGGCGAACTCAACGGCGATGCGGCCTGGTTTTTGGATTTCGACTTGGCGATTTTAGGTAGCGCGCCGGAAGTTTATCAGGCTTATAGCCAAGCCATTCGGCGTGAATATCAGTGGGTGCCCGGCTGGTTATTTCGCCGCAAACGCCGCCAGCTTTTGGCAAGCTTCCTGCAACGCGAGCGGCTCTTTTTTACCGCTGAATTGCGCGGGCGGTTAGAGCGTCAGGCACGCCGGAATTTGCAGGAAGAGTTGCAGCAATCGAATTGGGTAGTGGGGAAATGAGGTTGGATAATGTAGGGGCAGACCTGCGTGTCTGCCCCGGTCGGGTCGGACGCCCTTGATTCCGCCTAAGGCCACCGGGGCAGACACGCAGGTCTGCCCCTACGTTGGGTTCATCATCCCACATCATTTCCCCGCTACCTTGAATTGAACTCCCCACGCTAACCGAAGTTATCCCTTAGAGGTCATTCGTGCAAAAGATTTGCCCCCAGTGCCAGCAGCCCGCCAGTGAAAGCCAGCAATTTTGTGTGCATTGCGGCGCCGCGTTCAGCGGTCAGCGCGCGCCCACCGAACCGACGCAACTGATGCTGGCGCCAAGCATCAAGAAAGCCCCACCCGACGAATTGATTGGCCGCCTGCTCGACGGCAAATATCAATTGCAGGCACGCATCGGCGCGGGTGGGATGGGCGCTGTTTACCAGGCGCGGCGCGTGCACATCGGCGACGAAGTCGCGGTCAAGGTTTTGCACGCGCAATACGTCACCGAAGCCAGCGCCGTTGAACGCTTTCGCCGCGAAGCGCGCGCTGCCGCGATGTTGCGCCACCCCAGCGTCGTCGCCATCTATGATTTTGGCGAGGCGCGCGGCAACGATCCGGCCTTTATCGTAATGGAGTTGGTCGAAGGTCTTTCGCTGCGTGCGCTGTTGCAACGCGAACGCCGCTTGCCGCCAGAGCGCGCGGTGGCCCTGATGCGCGAAATCTGTGCCGGTGTCGGCGCGGCGCATCGGCATAATGTCGTTCACCGCGACCTCAAACCCGACAATGTGATCGTCACCGCGCCCGCGCACACAGGCGAATTCGAGAAGGTCAAAGTCCTCGATTTCGGCATCGCCAAATTGCGCGACCTGACGCCCGATCAGAGCCTGACGCAAACCGGCGCGGTGCTGGGCACGCCCTATTACATGTCGCCCGAACAATGCCGCGGCGATGTGCTGGATGCGCGGTCGGATGTCTACAGTTTGGGCGCGATGCTTTATGAAATGATCGCGGGCCAGCCGCCTTTCACGGCCAATACGATCACGGGCGTGGTGGCGAAGCATTTGACCGAAACGCCCGTGCCGGTCAATCAACATACGACCGTGGCGCCCGCGCTCGAAGCCTCGATCATGCGCGCGCTGGCAAAAGACCCCAATTGGCGGCAGACCGATGCCATCGCCTTTGCCCGTGATTTGCAAAGCGCGCTGCAAGGCGCCGGGGGACGCATCATTGAACTGACGCCGGAACCATCTTCTGCCAGCCGCCCGGTATCGTTTGGTGAAGCCACTGTTGCCATGCCGCCGCCACAGCCAACGATGCCGCCGCGGGCCGCACAGACGGTGCCGCCGGCAACGGCGTCAACCAGCAGGCCGTCAGCGCCTTCTTTTTCCCAGCCTTCCATGCAGGCACAGGCAAGGCAAGTCGTGCCGGTCGCGCACCCCGTGACGTTGTTGCCCTCAGCCGTTGAGAAAACTGCCAAGCAGAGCCGCAATCTGGTGTATTGGGCCAGCATTAGCGCCACCGTATTGATTTTGTTGGCTGGCGTGGCCGCCTGGCTGGTGCGGCACGCAGAATCGGTCAACAACCGGGCTGTCGCCAGCGCTTCGCCGAGTCCGACACCGCCCCCCGTGGCTTCGCCACCCAATGCCAAAGTGCTGGCCGCGACCACCGCCCCGGCGGATGACGCCACCACCTATGCCAAGCCGCTGAGCGTGCCCCGCGCTGAAAGCGCCGAGGCGCTTTTGGCCCACGGCGAAGCCCTGTCCGAAAAAGATTTGGTCGAGTTGGGCGTGCCAGAATTGCGCATCTTGCGAAATACCGTGTATGCGCGGCATGGCCGGATGTTTGAATCGCCTGGGTTGCAGCGCTATTTCGGCAGCCGCTCCTGGTATAAGCCAAACACGGCGTATACCGATGAACTGCTGACCGAAGCCGACCGCACCAACCTGGAAGTAATTGCCACCGCCGAACGCCAGGCCAGGACGACCCAAGCCACGACGGCGCACGCGTCCAGCCGCTTGAGCGACCAGTACGGGCCGGAAAACACCCGCGATGATCGCGTCGAATCCGCGTGGGTCGAGGGCGTCAAAGGCCCCGGCGTGGGCGAATGGATTGCCTTCACCTTCAAACCGCAGACGATTCAATACCTCGAAATCTATCCCGGCTACGGCAAAAGCAAAGACCTCTTTTTCGCCAATCACCGGCTCAAACGCGCCACGCTGATCTTTTCGGACGGCACCCGCGTGGCCGTGCAGCTTTTCGATGAAATGCGCGTGCAAACCGTCGCGCTGCCCGCCCTTGTGCACACCAGTTCACTGCGGCTGATCATCGAAGAAGTTTTCCCCGGCGCGCAATACGATGACACCGCCATCGCCGAGATAAGCTGGCGCTGAAACAGACTTCAGACCTCAGACCTCAGACCTCAGACCTCAGACGGGCAAAGCATAACCAAATCACTTCGAGCTTGAGGTCTGAAGTCTGAAGTCTGAAGTCTGAGGTCTGAGGTCTGAGGTCTGAAGTCTGAGGTCTGTTTATGGTTATTGCTCTGATCCCCGCTCGTTACGCCTCGACGCGCTTGCCCGGCAAGCCGTTATTGGACATTGGCGGTGTGCCAATGATCCTGCGTGTTGTCCAGCGTGCCCGCCAAGCCGCTTCCATCCAGCGCGTCATCGTGGCCACCGATGATGAGCGCGTGTTTGCCACGGTCAAGGCCGCCAGAGAAGAAGTCTGGCTGACTTCGCCTGCGCATCGCACCGGCACCGACCGGCTGGCCGAAGTCGCTGCGCAACTCGACGCCGGCATCATCGTCAATGTCCAGGGTGATGAACCGCTGATCGAACCCGCGACCATTGACGCCGCCGTTGCGCCATTGCTGGCCGATGCTTCCATCGTGATGAGCACCACCTGTGAACCCATCGAATCCGCCGCCGACCTGCTCAATCCCAACGTTGTCAAAGTCGTCACCGACACCGCCGGGTTCGCGCTCTATTTCTCGCGCAATCCGATTCCGTATCCGCGCGCCGAAGCTCAGGCGCATGGCTCACTCACAGCGGCTTTGCAGGCGCAGCCGGAATTGCTCGCCCGCTACGCCAAACATACGGGCCTGTACGCCTATCGCCGCGACTTTCTGTTGCAATACGCCAAGCTGCCGCCGACGCCGCTTGAGCAGACAGAACTGCTCGAACAGTTGCGCGCGCTCGAACACGGCTACCGCATCCGCGTAGTGAAAGTGCGGCAGCGTTCGATTGGCGTGGATACGCCGGAGGATTTGGAATTGGTGCGGCGGCTGTGCCAGCAATGAAGCTGCCGAACTGCGCGGACTTCAAAACAATTTGAGCAACTCAGCCGGAGTCTCCAAGACATAATCAGGCTGTTGGGCTTCCAGTTCTGTACGCGGAAAAGGCCCCCAGGCAGCGGCGGCGGTGGTCATGTTGGCGGCGCGCCCGGCGGCGATGTCGTGGATGCTGTCGCCGACGTAAAGGGCGTGGTGCGGCGCGGCTTCAAAACGTTCCAACGCGCGCCACAACGGTTCGGGGTGCGGTTTGTGCCGCGTCACGTCATCGGCGGCGATGATGACCGCAAAGAACTCCTGCAACGCAAACAGCCGCAAGCCGCGCTCGACACCCGCGCGCAATTTCGACGAGACGATGCCCAGGCGATGGCCGCGCCCTTTGAGTTCCGCGAGGGTTTCCTTGACCTCGGCAAATGGCTCGCACAATTCGTCGTGACGCGCGCCATTGAATTCGCGGTAGGTGCGCAACAACTCATCGGCTTTGGTCGGCAGGTCGGCGATGGGGGCGATGCGTCCGTCATCAATGCCTTGTTGCGTCAGTTGCTGTAACGCCGTGTGCAGCAGCGTGCCGAAGGTGTTGATGTACAGGCTGTCGTCCAGCGTGAAGCCGAAACTGTGCTGCCAGGTGGCGCGAAAGGAATGCAGAATCAGCGGCGTGGTGTTGACCAGCGTGCCGTCAAAATCAAAAAGAATGACACTGCGGTCAGTGGGTTTCTTGTTCATGCGTTCGGACTTTCGGTTTGTTACACTGCGCTTGCGTTTAAGCACATTCAACCAGGAGCTTACCATATATGCCCGTTCGTGAAATCCTGCTGCTTGGCAACCCGCAGCTTTGGCAGCCGTCGTCTGAAATTACCGAAGTTCAAGCACCGCAAACCCGCGCGTTGATTACTGACTTGGCTGACACGCTAGCCGACTTCCGGTTGCGCAACGGTTTTGGCCGCGCCATCGCCGCGCCGCAAATCGGCGTCAAGCAGCGCATGCTATTCGTGAATATGCAAAACGGCAGTACGCCGTTTCCGCTCATCAATCCGCATATCGTGCGCGCCAGTTACGAACAAATGGAATTGTGGGACGACTGTTTTTCGCTGCCGAATTTGCTGGTGCGGGTGCGGCGGCACAGCGAGATTGACGTGCGCTATTTCGATCAGAACGGCGCTGAGAGATTGCTGACGGCGACCGCTGATCTTTCGGAATTGCTGCAACACGAGATTGATCATCTGGACGGCATTCTGGCGACGGATCGCGCGATTGACAGCCGCAGTCTGGCCTTCCGCAGCGAACTTCAGCGGCAGCCAGGCTGAGGCGTGCCGTTTCGTTGTCGGCCTGACCGCTTTGGTTTAGAGTGCCGCCATTCCCCCCTCCCAATCTTTACAGACAATACAGTGGCAATGCCTATCCCGCTCACCGCGCGCACAGCGGTCTCTCTAGTTCCAGGTCTGCTTTGGCGCTGTCTGCTCAGCTTGACGGCGCGCGCCCAGTGCCGCTGCGAGCCTTGGACGGCGGACAAGGGGCTGCCGCAAAACGCGGTGCGCGACCGGGCGCAAAGCATCATCCTGCTCCTGTTATTGCTGGGTGGCCTGACCCAGGCGCGCGTCCACGGGCAGACGCTCAGCACGCACAAGGTGCTGGGCCGCTATCAACAACTCGTCTGGCAGGATCAGCACGGTTTGCCGCAAAACGGCGTGCTGGCGATTTTGCGCACGCGCGACGGATATTTGTGGTTGGGCACGATTGAGGGAGCCGCGCGGTTTGACGGCGTGCGGTTCGTAGTGTTCGACAACAACAATACGGCGGCGCTCAAAAACAACCAGATTCTCTCGCTGGCCGAAGACCGTGCGGGCCAGCTCTGGCTGGGTTCGGTCGGCGGCGGGCTGACACGTTACGCGGACGGGCGCTTTCGGCTTTACACGACCCGCGACGGTTTGGCGAGCGATTACGTGCGCTGCCTGTTGGCTGACCGCGCCGGCAATCTCTGGATCGGCACGCGCGGCGGCGGGCTGAATCTGTTCCGCGACGAACGCTTCACGGCTTACACCACGCGCGACGGATTGCCAGGCGATCAAATTCTGACGCTGGCCGAAGACCGCGCCGGCAGTCTCTGGATTGGCACGACGAAAGG
The DNA here is from genome assembly GCA_016196035.1 of Acidobacteriota bacterium. Classification (NCBI taxonomy): domain Bacteria; kingdom Pseudomonadati; phylum Acidobacteriota; species Acidobacteriota bacterium. Next base: position 50,368 of record JACPYM010000011.1, read on the forward strand.
GTTGGCGCACTTCGCGCAAGGCCGCTTCACCACTTACACCATGCGCGCGGGCTTGCCGGGCGACCGCGTGAACGCGCTGTGCGTGGACAACGCGGGTCGTTTGTGGGTGGGCACCGGCGGCGGACTCTGCCGCTTTGAACAAGGCCGCTGCGTGGTGGATGGCGCGCCTGCGGCCCGGCTCGGTTCGGTGACGGCGCTGTATGAAGACCGCGAACGCAACCTCTGGATCGGCACCGGCGGGAATGGTTTGTTTCTGCGCCAGGGCGCGCGTCTGACGCAATACGCGGTGCGTGACGGTTTGCCGAGCGACACCGTGCTGGCGCTGTTTCAAGACCCGCAAGGCGACCTCTGGGTCGGTACGGTGGATGGCGGTCTCGTGCAGTTGCGCGCCGGACGCTTCGGCGTTTACACCGTTGAAGACGGACTGCCGCACAATTTCGCGGCGGCTGTCTTTGAGGATTCACAAGCCAACCTCTGGCTGGGCACGAACGGCGGGTTGAGCCGGCTCAAAGAGGGCGTCATCACCACCGTGCCATTCTCACAGGGCCGCCCGGACAGTGGTTCGATTGCCGAAGACCGCGCGGGCCGTCTTTGGTTCAGCGGCAACGGCCAGTTGAATCAGGTGCTCAACGGTCAATTCAGACGCTGGACGGCGGCGCAGGGCCTGCCGCACGAACCGGTGCGCGAGCTGCTGGGCGATGGCGCGGGCAATCTCTGGCTCAGCACGCCCGGTCACGGGCTGGCGCGGCTGAGCGCCGACCGCTTCCGCAGTTTCGATATGCACGACGGCCTCGCCGATGACGAAGTCACAGCCTTGTACGAAGGCCGGGCGGGCACGCTCTGGGTGGGGTTGCGCAACGGCGGCGTCAGCCGTTTCGATAGCGCGGCACAGCGCTTCACCAGTTGGACGGTCAAAGACGGGTTGCCCGGCGATCAGGTGATCGCTTTTTACGAAGACCGCTGGGGCAGCCTCTGGATCGGCACGAGCGGCGGCGGGTTGCGCCGTTTCAAAGCGGGCCACTTCGCCGCCATTACTGTCAAAGACGGCCTGTTTGACAACCGCACCTTCCAAATCCTTTCCGACACTGAAGACGACAGCGGCGATTTGTGGATGAGCAGCAATCGCGGCCTCTTTCGCGTCAGTTTGCGCGAGTTGAATGATTTGGCCGAGGGACGCCGTGCGACCGTGAATTCCTTTGTGTATGGCGTGGCGGATGGGATGCTCAGCCGGGAATGCAACAGCGGCAGTCCGGCGGGCTGGAAAACACGCGACGGACGGTTGTGGTTTCCGACCGTCAAAGGCGTCGTGGTGGTTGATCCCAAACAGCGCAACGTCCCGCCCTCGCGCGCCATCATCGAGCGCGTCATCCTGGATCGCGCGCCGCTGCCCGCCGGTCAACCCGTGCGCATCAGACCGGGGCAGGAGAACCTGGAGATCGAATACACCGGCATTAACTGGAGCCGCCCGCAACAGCTTCGGTTCAAATACCAACTGGCCGGTTTCAATCAGGACTGGGTGGAAACGGGCACGCGGCGCACGGCATATTTCTCAAGCCTGCCGCCGGGCGCTTACACGTTCAAAGTGATTGCGGACAATGGCGAGGGGCTTTGGAATACGGAAAGCGCAACCTTGCGCGTGGTCGTGCTGCCGCCGTTTTATCGCACCTGGTGGTTTTTGACGTTGGCCGTCTTGTCGGTGACGGGCGTAGTTTTGGCCGCGTTCAAATATCGCATCAATCAACTGGAACAACGCCAAGCCGCGCAGCAAGCCTTCGCGCGCCAGTTGATCGAATCGCAGGAAGCCGAACGCAAACGCATCGCGGGCGAATTGCACGACGGCTTGGGGCAAAACCTGCTGGTCATCAAAAACCGCGCGTTGTTCGGCTTGTTGCAACCAGAAGATGCGCCGCGCGCCGCCGCCCAGTTGACCGACATCTCCACGACCGCTTCGCAAGCGCTTGACGAAGTGCGCCAGATCGCGGCCAACTTGCACCCGTATCAACTCGACCGGCTGGGCTTGACCAAAGCCTTGACGACCATGATTCGCAACGTCGGCGCGGCGGCGCAACTCGACCTCGCGCTGTCGCTCGACAACGTGGATGGTTTATTCGACGCGGCGGGCCAGATCAATCTGTACCGCATCGTGCAGGAAGGCTTGAACAACATCGTCAAACACGCCGCCGCCCGCGAAGTCAGCCTGCAATTGCAACGCGCGCCGCACCGCTTGACCCTGACGCTGCGTGACAACGGACGTGGCTTTGTGATTGCGGAGCGTAGGTCGCAAGCTGGCGGTTTGGGTTTGACCGGGCTGGCCGAACGCGCGCGGTTGCTGCACGGCACACTGAACATTGAATCCACGCCGGGCGCGGGCACGCTGCTGACGCTGACGATTCCGCTAGACTAATCGCAGGTGTGACAATGGCAAAGAGAGATTACGGAACAGGCGGAAATAACGGAACAGACGGAACCGAATAAGGCAGCCTGCTTCCGTTATTTCCGTCTGTTCCGCAATCTCCAAAACCGTTTGAAAGGAAAGCTGACTGATGAATCCAATCATTCGCTTGCTGATTGCCGACGACCATCCGTTGTTGCGCGCCGGGCTGCGTCAGGTGATTGCCACCGACCCGCGTTTGCAGGTCGTTGCCGAGGCGGAGGACGGCGCGACCGCGCTCGAATTGCTCGCCGCCCACAAACCCGATGTCGCCGTGCTCGACATCGAGATGCCGCAATTGACCGGCTTCGCCTTGTTGCGCGAAATGCGCGCACAACGCCTGACGACCGCCGTCGTCTTCCTGACGATGTACCACGACGAAGAGATGTTCAACGAGGCGCTCGATCTAGGCGCGCTGGGCTACGTGCTCAAAGACAGCGCGACGACCGACATCGTCGCCGCGATTCGCGCCGCCGCCGCCGGACAGCCTTACATCAGCCCGGCCATTTCAGCTTTTCTGTTCAATCGTGCGACACGCGCGGCGGCGCTGGCGCAACAGCATCCCAGCCTGAACGACTTGACCCCCACCGAACGCCGCGTGCTGAAACTGATCGCTGCGAACAAAACCAGCAAAGAGATCGCGGCGGAGCTTTTCATCAGTTACCGCACGGTCGAAAACCACCGTTCCAACATCTGCCAGAAACTTGACCTCAAAGGCAGCCATTCACTGCTCAAGTTCGCGTTTGAGCACAAATCCGAGTTGTAAACGGGTTTTCGTCGCGTAGCGACGGGGGGAATTTAGCCGTGGGTTTCAACCCACGGTGGGCAGTGCACATTTCCCCGCGTCGCGTAGCGACGCTTGAAGGATTGAGGAGAAAACACCTTGACTAATCCCGAACCTCTTTTCTTCCCTGCACGACCTAAAGCCGTAGCGGATTCAGGCGTCGCTACGCGACGCGGGAACGCTCGTCTTCCCAACCGTAGGTTGAAACCCACGGCTAAATTCACCCCGTCGCTACGCGACGAAAACACCTGCCCCGCGCGCAATCAGCCCAATCAGCCCAACCTTTTCCTGACTACACGCCTAAGTGGAAACACCCAGCAAAATGAGTGGAAACACTCAGGCATTTTGTGAGGGTTCCTCTATACCCAACGCGCGCTTCCTGCCGTAGCTTCCTCGGTGTCCCCACATCCCCCCAAAGAGGTGAACGGAATGCTGAGTGTTTTGCTTGTGGAAGATCACGCGCCGATGCGCGCCACGTTGCGGCTGTGGCTGGCCGATCTGGCCGCGCCGATTACCGAGTGCGCAAACGGCGCGGAAGTCTGCGCCAGTTACGCCGCCGAGCGCCCCGATTGGGTGCTGATGGACATTGAATTGCCGGGGCAGGACGGCCTCGCGGCGACGCGCGAATTGCTCGCCGCAGAACCGGCGGCGCGCGTGCTGATCGTGACGACTTATGACGATGCCGAGTTGCGGCGCGCGGCGCAGGCGGCGGGCGCGCGCGGCTATGTGCTGAAGGAAAATTTGCTGGAACTGCGGCAATGGCTGCAACCGGCAGCTTGAATCTCAACAGGCTTTCAATCATCGAGGACAAGACCATGAAACGACACATCACCTTAATCGTAGTGCTGCTGAGCTTGTTGGCCGGCTTCGCGTTGTGGCGCGCCGCGCGCACGCAGGCCGCGCCCTTTGCCACGCTGCGCGTGCCGGAAGACCACGCCACCATTCAAGCCGCCATTAACGCCGCGCAAGCTGGCGATACGGTGGATGTCAGGGCAGGCACTTACAACGGCGCGGGCAACCGCGAACTCACCGTCAACAAAGCCATCACAATCAAATGCCGCACGGGCACCGGCGACGATTGCATCGTTGAGGATGGACGGGGGCTTGCCGCCCGCACCATCGTTACCTTCAGCACGCCGAACGTGACGCCCGTGCTCGACGGCTTCACGCTGCGCGCCGGCACCGGCTTCGGTTTCATTGCGGGCGGCATGTACATTTACAACGGCGCGCAGCCGCTCATCCGCAATTGCAAAATCACCGGGAACAACGCCATCAACGAGAACGGCGGCGTGCTGGTCGAAAACGCTTTCCCGGAATTCCGCAACTGCGCGATCAGCGGCAATCTCGGCACCGGGATGAAGGTGACTGGCGTGAGCATTGCCGCGCTCAGCGATTGCACCCTCAGCAACAACACGAGTGACGGGTTGAAAGTCGGCGCGTCCACCCTCGGCCTTTTCAACGAGGCCAGCGGCAAGCCCACGGCGCTCATCAGCAACTGCCGCTTCGAGAACAACACCCAGTCCGGTCTGGAAGTGGCCTCCATCGTGCCGGACTCAGAACCGTCGGCCATCGTGACGGGCAGCGTCTTTAGCGGGAATGGACAATCCGGCGTGGACGCATTTAACGCCGACACGCTGAGCCTGACCAACTGCGCCTTGCTCTTCAACACGGGCATCGCTCCGAACGCCGGCGGCCTCAATCTCCTCCTGGCGCGCCAGTTCGCGCTCACCAACTCGCTGGTGGTTGGCAATCGCGTCATCCCCCGCGTCGCGCAACCGGGCGTGCTCGATTCACCGGCGAGCGCGGTGGCGCTCACGTTTCCCCGCGCCGCCGCCGTCACCAATTGCACCATCACGAGTCACAATTCCCCCACGCTGCCGACGATGTATTTTGTCCCGGCACTCGACACCAGTCTCGTCAATGTTCCCTTTCGCGTGACCAACACGATCTTCTGGGGCAATACCGCCACCACGGACATCATCGGCGTGAACACACCGGGCTACCCGGCGGTTACCGTCAGCGCCTGCGACTCGCAACGCGGCACGATGGACGTGGCGGACGGCGGCGGCAATCTCAACGTTGATCCGCTTTTCGTGCGCAACGCGCTGACCAACGGCGCGACTGATGCGGGCGATTTGCGTTTGCAAAACACTTCGCCGGTCATCAATCGCGGCACGACCGCCGGTCTCGATCTCAACATCTTTCCCAAAAACGTCAACAACACGCCGCTCGATTACGCCGGGAACCCGCGCGTGTTTTGCGCCGGGCAGATTGACCAGGGGGCGTATGAGAATCAGTCCACGCCCAGCGGCGGGCAGCTCGTTTTCGGCCAACAACCGAACGGCACGACGCCCAACACGCCGCTCAGTCCGACGGTCACGGTGCGGCTGGTGGATGCTTGCGGCACTTTGATGAACAGCAACGCCGCGGTCACGCTCACGCTCAACAACGCCAACGGCGCGACGCTCAGCGGCGGCAGCGTCAACGCGGTCGGCGGCAGCGCCACCTTCAACAATCTGGCCGTCAGCAAATCCGGCATCGGCTACACGCTCACGGCTGCCAGCGGAGCGTTGACGGGGGCGACCTCGAATGCGTTTGACATCGCCTGTCCCAACATCACTATCGGCACGCCCGCCAGCGCCATGCTCGGCGTGCTTTACAGCAGTTCGATTGCCGCCACACCGGCAGCACCCAGCGGCCAGAGTTACCAGTACTCGCTGGCGAATAACACCAGTCTGCCGAGCGGCTTGATTCTGGTGAGCAACGCCGCCGGCATCGGCGGCATACCGGCGGTCAGCGGCAATTTCAGCTTCGACCTCAAAGCCGAGTTATTCAACGGCAACGTCTCGACCGGCTGTAGCGTGACGCAAACGCGCACGATCAACGTGACCTGCGTGAGCAATCCGATGGTGACGAATCGGAATGACAGCGGCGCGGGCAGTTTGCGCGAAGCCATTGCCACGGCCTGCGCGGGCAGCACGATCAGCTTTGCCGACGGGCTGACGGGGACGCTGTCATTGACCTCGGATGAACTGAAGATCGAGCGGAGCCTGACGATTCAGGGGCCGGGCGCGAACCTGTTGAACGTGCAGCGCGGCAGCGGCACGCCCAACATTCGCATCTTCCACATCACGGCGGGCGACGTGACGCTGGCGGGCTTGACGATGTCCAATGGGCAGGCGACGCCCGACCGCAATGGCGGCGGCGTGCTCAACGAAGGCACGGGCACGGTCACAGTCACGCGTAGCACGCTCAGCGGCAACTCGGCTGATTACGGCGGCGGCGGCATCGCCAACTTCAGCACGGGCGCGGTTACGGTCACGTACAGCACGCTCAGCGGCAACTCGGCCACCTCGGTGGGCGGCGGCATTTATAACGCCAACCTAGGCACGATCACGGTCGTCAACAGCACGCTCACCGGCAACACTTCGACCGTCAACGGCGGCCAAGGCGGCGGCCTTTATAACGGCAACGGCCTGGGCGGCACGGTCACTCTCACCAACTGCACGGTCGCCGGCAACACGGCCAACCGCGCCGGGGGCATTTATAACCAGGGCGCAGACTTGGTGCGGCTCAGAAATACGCTCGTCGCGGCGAATACCGCGACGACTGCCCCAGATGCCTTCGGCGGCCTGACCTCGCTGGGCAACAACCTGCTGGGCAAGAGTGACGGCAGCACGGGCCTCACGAACAATGTGAACAACGACAAGGTGGGCACGCTGGCCGCGCCGCTCGATCCGCTGCTTGCCGCGCCCGGCAATTACGGCGGCCCCACGCAGACGCAGCGCCCGCTGCCCGGTTCGCCGGCCATCAACGCGGGCGACAACTGCGTCTTCGACAACACCTGCTCGCCCAATCCGCTCGGCTTCAACCTGACCAGCGATCAGCGCGGTGCAACCTTCAGTCGGAAAGTGGGCGGCACGATGGACATCGGCGCGGTCGAGACCAGCTACGCGCTCGCGGCCACCGGCGGCACGCCGCAAAGCACGGTCGTCAACACGAACTTCACCAATCCATTGGTCGCCACGCTGACCGAATCCGGTCAACCGGTCAGCGGCGTTTCAATCACCTTCACCGCGCAAGCCGCCAACAACGGCGCGAGCGCGAGCTTCACCGGCAGCAACCCGGCGACGACCAACGCCAGCGGACAAGCCAGCGTGAACGTCGCGGCGAATGCCTTCACGGGCAGTTACAGCGTGACGGCCAATACCACGCCGGGCCTGGCGACGGCGGCCAGTTTCACGCTGACCAATACCTGCCCAATGATCACGGTGAATGCGCCTGCCACGACGACCGGCACGGCGGGCTTCGCCTTCAATCAAATGTTCACGCAAACAGGCGGCGTTGGCGCGCCGACGTTCAGCTTGCAAAGCGGGACCTTGCCGCAGGGCTTGACGCTGGCGGGCAATGGTGTCTTGAGCGGCACGCCCGTGCAAACGGGCACGTTCCCGCTGACGGTCAAAGCCACCGACGCGAACAACTGCACCGGCCTGAGCGCGCCGTATAACCTGGTGATTGGCTGCCCGACCCTCACGTTGAGCGCGTTGCCAGCCGCGACAGCGGGCACGTTGTTCACGGCGAACCTGAACGCGAGTCCGGCGGGCGGCAATTATCAATTCAGCAGCGCCGACAAACCGGCCTGGTTGACGCTGGCCGCCAATGGCGCACTCACGGGCACGCCGCCGACGGCGGGGCCGGTGAACTTCACCCTCGGCGTGACCGGCTTTGGCGGCGCGTGCGGACAAAGCTTCAATGTCACGCTCGTGGTCAACTGCCCAAGCCTCATGCTCGCGCCGGCGACGTTACCCAATGCGGCGATCAACACCGCCTATCCAACAATGCTCAGCGCGACGCCGGCGGGTGGCAATTACAGCTTTGTGGTGACGAGTGGTTTGTTACCCGCCGGGTTGGCGCTCAACGGCAATGGCAGTTTCAGCGGCGCGCCGACGCAAAGCGGCGTGTTCAACTTCCGCGTCACGGCGACGGGCTTCGGCGCGTGCGGCAGCTTTCGCGATTATGTATTGACGGTCGAATGTCCGGGCGTGTCACTCAATCCGGCCAGCTTGCCGGGCGGCATGGTAGGCGCGGCGTATAACCAAAGCATCGCGGCAAGTCCGGCGGGTGCGTACAGCTACAACGTGACGAGTGGGGCGTTGCCGGTGGGGTTGACACTCAATGCGGCGACGGGCGCGTTGACGGGCACGCCTGCGCAAGCGGGCACGTTCAGCTTCACGCTGGCGGCGGCGGCGGGCGCGTGTGCGGCCTCACGCAGCTACACGGTGACGATGGGTTGCGCGGGCATCACGCTGGGCGCGTTGGCGAATGCCACGGTGGGCACGAGCTACGCGGGCAGCGTGGCGGCGTCGCCGAGCGGCGCGTACACCTATGCGTTGGTCACGGGCGGCTTGCCTGTCGGGTTGATGCTCAATGCCACAACCGGCGCGCTGACGGGTACGCCGAGCAGCACTGGGACTTTCAACTTCACGCTCAAAGCACAAACGGCGAATGGGTGCGGCGGGCAGCAGAGCTACGCGCTGGTGGTGGGCTGTCCAACGATCGCACTGTCAGCGCTGGCGACGCCGACGTTAAATACGGCCTACAACCAAACGATCAGTGCGACACCGGCGGGCGGCAACTATGTTTACGCCGTCAGCAGTGGCGCGCTGCCAGCGGGCTTGGCATTGAATGCGGCCACCGGCGCGTTGACGGGCACACCGACAGCGGCGGGCGCGTATAGCTTCACCCTCACAGCCACGGGCTTCGGCACATGCACGGGCAGTCGCACGTACAGCGGCGTCATTGCGAGCACTTGCCCGACAATTACCTTGTCGGCCCTGCCGAATGGGCAACCGGGACAGCTTTACAGCCAGGTCGTGACGGGTTCGCCGAGCGCGACGTATAGCTACGCTGTGACAGCGGGCAGCGTACCGCCGGGGCTGACGTTCATCGCGGCGGGCGGCTTGCTCTATGGCTATCCGACAGCGGCGGGCACCTACAACTTCACCATTACAGCGACGGATGCAAACAATTGCACGGGCGCGCGCGCTTACACGCTGAGCATCGGCAGCGGCGCGGCGGCGCTGGCAATGCAGGCGGACTACGACGGCGACGGCAAGGCCGATCCGGCGCTCTGGGCGGCGCAGGAATGTCTCTGGCGCATCAGCAAGAGCAGCACCCAACAAGCCGAACAGCAAAGCTGGGGCATGGCGGGCGATGTAACGTTGCTGGGCGATTATGATGGCGACGGCAAATCCGACTTGGCGGTCTTTCGTCCCAGCAACGCGACGTTTTATGTGAAGCGTAGCAGCGATGGTGGCTACCTCATCAAGCAATGGGGCTTGAGTACGGACGTGCCGGTGCCCGGCGATTACGACGGCGACGGCAAGACGGATATTGCCGTCTGGCGCGGGTCGAACGGGACTTGGTATGTGCTGCGCAGTGCGGATCAGCAGCCTGAAGTGACGGCCTGGGGCGCGGGCTACGCGCCGTACCACGACGTGCCGGTGCCAGGCAATTACGATGGCGATGGCAAGACCGATCTCGCCGTCTTCCGGCGCGCGACCGGCACCTGGCTGATCAAGCGCAGCAGTGACGGGCAATTCACGATCAAGCAATGGGGCGTGGGAACGGATGTGCCGGTGCCGGGCGATTACGACGGCGACGGCAAAACGGACATCACGGTCTGGCGCGGCGCGGAAGGCAATTGGTACGTGCTGCGTTCGAGTGATCAGCGTGCCCAAGTCTCAGCCTGGGGTTCAACGGCGGTCGGCGATGCGCCCGCGCCGGGCGATTACGACGGTGACGGCCAAGCTGATCTGACGGTCTGGCGCGGGCCAACAGGCGCTTGGTACGTGCGGGAGAGCCGCACGCAGACCGTGCGCACCCAAAGTCTCGGTCAAAGCGGCGACCGCCTCATCGGTCAGCCCGCGCGCTAACGCAAGCAAGCGGATGGCTGGCACGCTTGCTGGGGTGCGGTGTTGAGCAGGTTCACCGCCGCACCCCAATACGGCAAGCGGCAAAGCACGGCAATCAACCTCCTCCCCCTCCGCTGTCCACGCGACAGCGTCAAACCACGGAGAATCCCGATGAAACGACAACTTATCACGCTGAGTATTACCCTTTGTCTGTTGCTGGGTCTGACCTTTTGGCAGCGCCCGCAAGCGATCACTGTAAAGGCTGCCCCGCCAGCAGTAGCTTGCTCAACCGCGAGTTTTAGCACTGCCACCAATTTTGCGACGGGGAGCAATACGTTCCCGTACTCCGTCGCGGTCGGCGATTTCAACGGCGACAGCAGGCTTGATCTCGTCACGGCGAATTTGTTCACCGGCAATGTCGCACTGCTGCTCGGCAATGGGATGGGCGGCTTCGGTGCGGCCACCCTCTTCGGCATGGGAGTCCTGCCGGATGCGGTTGCTGCCGCCGATGTGAATGGTGACGGCAAGCTCGACATCATCACCGCCGATGCGGGCGACAACGGTGGCCGGGTGTCAGTGCGGCTAGGCGATGGGATGGGCGGCTTTGGTGCTCGCACATTCTTCAATCTCTTTGGCTTTGGCTTCAATACTGTCGAGCCGCACGACATTGTTGCCAGCGATCTCAACGGCGACGGCAAGCTTGATCTCATCACCGCGAATTTCGAATCGGATAACGCCGCCGTGTTGCTCAACAATTGCACCGCGCCCTGCGCCACGCCGAGTTTTGCCAACCCGGTGTTTTATGCCACCGGTTTGAATGCTGGCTCGGTCGCCGTGGGCGATGTCAACGGCGACGGCAAGCGCGATCTGGTGGTAACGAATCACAATAGTTCCAACGTCTCGGTGCTGCTGGGCAACGGCAACGGCACGTTTCAGACGGCAGTCAACTTCAATCCCAACGGCCAGCCGCTGGCGGTCACGCTGGGTGATGTCAACGGCGACGGCAAGCCCGATCTGCTCGTCGCCAATGACAATCAGGACCAGGTCGCGGTATTGCTCAACACGTATACCGCGCCGACCTTCAACACATCGAGCTTCGGCGCAGCCACCAGTTTCAACGCCGGAGATCACCCGCTAGCCATTGACACAGGTGATTTCGATAGCGACGGCAAGCTCGATGTCGTGACCGCGAACCTGAGTGCCAGCAACGTCACAGTGCTGCTCGGCAATGGGATGGGTGGCTTCGGCACGGCCAAACCGTTCGCGGTCGCCGCCGCGCCGCGCTGGGTCGCCGCCCGTGATTTCAACGGCGATGGCAAACTCGACCTCGTCACTCCCACTGATGCCGACAACGTTTCGGTGCTGCTCAATAATTGCTTGCCCAATCAAGCACCGACGATCACGGCGCTCGGCGTCGCGCGCAATGCGGGCGCGCCTGCCAGCAATTCCGCCATCGCCACGGTCAGTGACGCCGAAGACGCCGAAAATACGCTGAGCGTCACCGTCAACAATGCCGGCAGCGCCACCGTCAATGGCGTCACGGTCAGCAACATCAGCGTGGATAGCAGCGGCAATGTCACGGCGGATGTCGCGGCGGTTTGCGCGTCGTCGTCGGCGAGTTTTACTTTGCGCGTGACAGATAGCGGTACGCTGGCCGCCACGGCCACGCTCACCGTCACGGTAACGCACGCCGCCACGCCGCTCGCTATCAACGTGCCGGCCACTCAACCCAGTTGCAACGGCGCGACCAACGGCAGCCTGACGATCAACGTGGACAACGGCACCGGCCCTTTCCAATACTCGATTGATAATGGCGCGCATTTCAGCAGCACGGCCACGTTCACCGGCCTGGGCGCGGGCACCTATAACGTCATCGTCAAAGACGCCTACGACTGCAACCGGGCGATGGTAAATATCGTGCTGGGGCAACCGGCGGCCCTCAGCTTCACCACCACGCCCGTCAGCCCGACCTGCAATGGCGGGATGGACGGCAGCCTGACGATCAATGCCACGGGCGGCACGGGCGCGAAGCAGTATTCGATCAACAACGGCACGAGTTTCAGCAACACGCCCACGTTCTCTGGCCTGGGCGCAGGCACCTATCCCGTCGTGGTCAAAGACGCCAACAACTGCCAGACAGCGGCGGCGAATGTCACGTTGACGCCGCCAACAGCCATCAGCTTCACCACTACGCCGGTCAATCCAAGCTGCAACGGCGGGACGAATGGCAGCCTGACCATCAACGCCACGGGCGGCACGGGCGCGTTGCAGTATTCGATCAATAACGGTCAAAGCTTCAGCGCGAACGCGCAATTCAACGGCCTGGGCGCAGGCACCTATCAGGTCATCGTGAAGGACGCGAACAACTGCCAAACGGCGGCGGCGACTGTCACGCTGGCGCAACCCAATGCCCTTGCGTTCAACGTCACGCCGGTTGCACCGACCTGTAATGGCGGCACAAATGGCAGCTTGACCATTCAAGCCACGGGCGGCACGGGCGCGCTGCTGTATTCCATCAACAACGGCCAGAGCTTTGGGTCCAATCCCGTGTTTACGGATTTGGCGGCGGGTCTCTATCCGGTCGTCGTGAAAGACGCGAATCAATGTTTCTCGGCGGCGCAAACCATCACGCTGACGCAACCGGCGGCGTTGGCCTTGAGTCCGGCGGCACTGCCCACCGGCTTCGCGGGCCAGTCGTTCACGCAAGTCTTTACGGCCAGCGGCGGCACAGGCACGAAGAGCATCAGCCTGGCAGGCGCGTTGCCGAATTGGCTGAGCTTCACGCCCGCGACGGCGACGCTGAGCGGAACTGCGCCGCAACCGGCGACGGTGAGCTTTGCGCTGGTCGTGACAGACCAGGCGGGCTGCACGGCGAGGTTCAATTACACGCTGAATTTTGTTTGCCCCTCCATCACGCTCGCGCCCGCGAGCTTGCCCAACGCCGCCATCAACACGGCATATCCCCAAACGCTCACCGCCTCGCCGACGGGGACATACAGCTTCGCCGTCACCAGCGGTCTGTTGCCGGCGGGCTTGACGCTCAACAGCAATGGCGGCTTCGGCGGCGCGCCCATGCAAAGCGGCGTGTTCAACTTCCGCGTCACGGCGAGCGGCTTTGGCGTGTGCAGCGGCTTTCGCGATTATGTATTGCAGGTGGATTGCCCTGGGGTGACGCTCACGCCGGCGAGCCTGCCGGGCGGCCTGCTGGGCGTGGCATACAACCAAAGCGTCGCCGCCACGCCTGCGGGCAGTTATAGCTACAGTGTGACGAGCGGCGCGCTGCCGGCGGGCTTGACGCTCAATACGGCGACGGGCGCGCTCACGGGCACGCCGACGCAATCCGGCACGTTCACCTTCACCATCCGGGCCAGCGCGGGCAATTGTGCGGGGTCGCAAGGCTACAGCGTGACCATTGGCTGCTCGTCCCTGCTGTTTGCCACGACTTCGCCGCTGACAGCGGGCCAGGCGGGGATTGCTTATACGCAAACAATCGCGGTCACGCCTGCGGGCAGCTACACCTTCGCGCTGGCACAGGGGAATTTGCCGAGCGGCTTAACCTTGAATGCGGCGACCGGCGTCATCAGCGGCTTGCCGTTGGTGACGGGCACGTACAATTTCATGCTGCGCGCGCAAACGGCGGGCGGTTGCAGCGCCACACAGGCGTATGCACTGACGATCACCTGTCCGACCGTGGCGCTATCAGCGTTGCCCACACCGACGCTCAACACTGCCTACAGTCAAATGGTCAGCGCGTCTCCGGCGGGGGGCAATTATGTCTACGCCGTCAGCAGCGGCGCACTGCCCGCAGGCTTGGCGTTGAATGTGGCGACGGGCGCGTTGACAGGCACGCCCACGGTGGCGGGCGCGTATAGCATCACCATCACGGCGACCGGTTTTGGCGCGTGCACGGGCGGCCGCACGTACAGCGGCGTCATTGCGAACACTTGCCCGACGATCACGTTGTCAGCCTTGCCGAACGGCCAACCGGGACAGCTTTACAGCCAGGTCGTGACGGGTTCGCCGAGCGCGACGTATGCATACACCGTGACGGCGGGCAGCGTGCCGCCGGGGCTGACGTTCATCGCGGCGGGCGGCTTGTTGTACGGTTACCCGATGGCGGCGGGCACGTACAACTTCACGCTCACGGCGACGAATGCGAACCAGTGCACGGGCCAACGCACCTACACGCTGGTCATCGGCAGCGCGGCGGCGGCGCTGGCCTTGCAGGCGGATTACGACGGCGACGGCCAGGCCGATCTGGCGCTCTGGTCGGCGGGCACGGGCGTCTGGAACATCGTGCGCAGCAGCGATCAACAAGCCGTGCAGCAAAGCTGGGGCACGGCGGGCGATGTGACGTTGCTGGGCGATTACGACGGTGACGGCAAGAGCGACCTGGCGGTGTTCAGACCGAGCAACGCGACGTTTTATGTGAAGCGCAGCCGCGACGGCGGCTACCTCGTCAAAGCCTGGGGCTTGAGCACGGACGTGCCGGTGCCGGGCGATTACGACGGCGACGGCCAGACGGATGTGGCGGTCTTTCGGCCCAGCGAGGGCAACTGGTACGTGCTGCGTAGTTCGGATCAGCAATACGCGGTGACGGCTTGGGGCGCGGGCAGTGCGCCGTACTACGACGTGCCGGTGGCGGGCGATTACGACGGCGATGGCAAAACCGATGTCGCGGTCTTCCGGCGCGGCCTCTTGGCAGGAGGCGGCGCCTGGCTGATCAAGTGCAGCCGCGACGGGCAGTACCTCGTCAAGCAATGGGGCCTGGCGACGGACGTGCCGGTGCCGGGCGATTACGACGGCGACGGCAAAACGGACCTGGCCGTCTGGCGCGGTTCGACGGGTACCTGGTACCTCTGGCAAAGCGCGACGCAGGCTTACCGGATCGTGCAATGGGGCACGCTGAACGATCAGGCGGGCGCGGGCGATTACGACGGCGATGGCCGGGCTGATCTGGCGGTGTGGCGCGCCGCTGAGCGAAACTGGTACATCAAATGTTCAGCCACCGAAACAATACTGACTAAGGCGCAGGGCCAGGCGGGCGATGCGCTGGTGACTGTGCGTCCGAGCCGTTGATGCAAAAACGAAAGGCAGGCCAGCACTGGCCTGCCTTTTTTGTTCATTGACCGGGACAGCGGAGCGAATTTATCCGCGTGATCGCGCTGCGAATAAATTCGCCACAGCCAGGGCATTACTGAATTTGCCGTGGATCAAGCGGCGCGCACGAAATTTCCACGACGGTGCACTTTTTCCGGAGTTCCTCAAGCGCCGCTGCCTGGCTGGCAAGCTGTTCCTGATAATCGGCGGGCGGATTGCCCCAACAACCAAGCAGCCGGTAAAACCGGATTTCGCGCCCCGCGCCGTCCACGAGCTTGTCCTTTTCACAACGCGCCTTGAGCCGCGTGAGCGTGGCTTTGACCGTGACCTTTTTGGCGTCACTGCCCGCCGTAGCGTTTGCCAGCGGGGCTGCCACCACCTCATCCAGCCTGACGTCTTCGGGCAAACAAGCGGCGAAGCCCTCGTTCGCGCCTTCGCTGACGCAGGCACAGCACAGCAGCGTGACCAACAATGAGGCAAGGAGTGTTAAATGCATAGGCGCATCATACAACAGCAGTCCTGCTGTTACAGGGATAAGCCAGATGCCCAAATTTCAAGGCCGCAAGCCGCGCCGCTTCACGCCCAATTCGGTCGGCAATAATTCGTATGCCAACGCAACCCAATCGCACAGCAAAGGCCGCGTCTCGCGCGGGTCAATGAGTTCCTCAATGCCGAAGCCTTCGGCGGTGCGGAAGGGTGAGCGCAATTCATTCAGCATCGTTTCGATCTCACGCGTGCGGGCCGCCGGGTCGGGCGCGGCTTCGATGTCGCGTTTGTAGGCGGCCATCACACCGCCTTCGATGGGCAGCGAACCCCAGTCGCCCGACGGCCAGGCGTAGCGCAGATTCAAGGCCTGCGCATTGCCGTGCGCCGCGCCCGCCACGCCAAACACGCGGCGCAGGATGATCGAAACCCACGGCACCGTCGCCTGATAGGCCGCCGCCATCGCGCGTGCGCCATAACGCGCCGTGCCCGCGCGTTCGGCCCGCGTGCCGATCAGGAAGCCGGGCTGGTCTACGAAATTGACGATGGGCAGATGGAAGGTGTCGCAGAGGTCAACGAAGCGCGTCATCTTTTCCGAAGCAGGCGCATCGAGTCCGCCGCCGCCTTGTTTGGGATCACTGGCCAGCACGCCCACCGGATAACCGTGCAGGCGCGCCAGGCCTGTCACCAGCGGCTTGCCGTAATAGCGATTCAATTCAAACAGCGAATCATGATCGAGTACGAGGTTGAGCAGGCGGCGAATGTCGTAGGTCTTGCGCCGGTCGCGCGGAATGATTGATAACAATTCTTCTTCGCGGCGTTGCGGGTCGTCGCGGTTGTCTGAACGTGCGGGCAATTGCCAAACGTTCGCGGGCAGATAAGACAGGAAGCGGCGAATCTGGGCGAAGGCTTCTTCTTCGCTTTCGACTTCGTTATCCACCGCGCCGCTGCCATGTGCGTGGATGTGCGCGCCGCCGAGTTCTTCTTTCGTCACCTTTTCGCCGACGCCGCGTTCGACCACGGGCGGGCCAGCCACGAACAATTGGCTGACGTTTTTGACCATCACCGAAAAGTGCGCATGCACGACGCGCACGGCCCCCAGGCCCGCGCACGGCCCCAGGCACGCCGAGACGACCGGAATTTCTGACAGCGAGGCGACGATGATGTCCCAGGCGGGATTGGCGGGCACGTAGGTGCGGCCTGTCATTTCAAGTGTCTTGACGCTGCCGCCGCCGCCCGTGCCTTCGACCAGGCGGATCATGGGCAAGCGCAGTTCGCGGGCCATGCGTTCGGCGTAACTCATCTTGTGACCGATGGCGGCATCCGCCGCGCCACCGCGCACGGTGAAATCATCGCCGCCCACGATCACACGCCGCCCGTCCAGGCGCCCGCTGCCACAGACGAAATTCGACGGTGTAAACGCGACCATCTCGCCGTTTTCATAAACGGCTTTGCCTGCGAGCGCGCCGGTTTCGTGAAAGCTGCCGGGATCGAGCAAACGATCAATGCGTTCGCGCACGGTGAGACGCCCATTGTCGTGCTGGCGCGCCACGTTGGCCGCGCCGCCGAGTTGTTTGGCGAGTTCGACACGGCGTTTGATTTCGTCAACTTCGGGTTGCCAGCTCAAGGGCTATCCTTCCATTTGCACACGTTGTTCTTTGATGATCGTGCGTTTGACGATTTCGCCGTGCTCGAACCAGTGCCAGGTGCGCGCGCGGTGCTTGCCGCAGGGGCTGAGCTGGATCATTTCGTAGAGATAATTTTCCGGCGCGGCTTTGTAAACCCAGGTCAGGATGATGGTCTTGTCGTCCACTTCCCAGGTGTAGCCGCTGATGCGTTCGGATTCCAGGTAAAGTTTGCCGTCGCGATAAGTGCCGGGGAATTGGTGAATTTCGGTGCGGCCATCGGTCCAGGTGTAGCGATTCGTCTGGTGATAATCGGCGGAACCGTCTTCGGGAAAAACGCTGGTCAGGTGCGAGGCGTGGCGGTCGAGCACGTTGCCCGCGTTATCAAGATAGATGTATTCGCCTTTCCAATCTCCCGCATGACGGGCAAGTAAAGGCATCTCGGTACGGATAGACATGATGGATTGCTCCTTGGGTAATGGTTACGAATAAGGCTTGGAACTTTATGCTGTATGCAGCGGCCAAGATACAACCGGTGTGGCGAAAAAGTCATGTAGCTGGCGGAGGGCAGGCATTCTGTAGCAAGAGCGCTTTAACGGCTTGGCTGAAACCCGAGTCCCGAATCCTGATTCCAGCTATAGTTTTTAAGAAAAAGAATTTCCGAAAAGCCCCAAAGGGACGATCAGCCAACAGCCCAGGGTGCAGCCCTGGGGAGTCGTGCAAATGGTTCGGCCAGCCCTGAAAGGGCGACAGCCAAGCCTATGGCTGTCGCCCTTTCAGGGCTTTGCACAATGACTCAATGTGCTGCCTGGGGCTGCATGCACCCCAGGCTGTTGGCTGACGCTCCGTTGGAGCTGGCTCCGGAAATTCTTTTTCTTGAAGTCTATAGCTGGAATCAGGATTCGGGACTCAGTCTAAAGTCTTAATTGGAATCTGGGCGGCAGCGGAAACACCTGCTCCCAACACACACAGCGGCGCGTACATACCAATCTTGCGGAGTTCGATTTAGAATCCGCCCGCACTAGATCGGTTTTCACATCGGTGTATGGGAAAAGTCGCGCAGCGGGACAGTACCGCGCGCGTGAGCAAGCGGCGCGTCAAGCTTACGCCATTGGCTGAGTCGCCCAGGCACCGCTTGCTTACGCGCGCGGTACTGTCCCGGCACAACGCGCGCCCGTAAACGCAATTGCAAACCGCTCTAATCTGCCAACAAGGAGCCTGCTTGAAGAAGAAAGTCACGATCCGCGATATTGGAAATCAACTCGGCCTGTCCGCCATGACGATCTCGCTGGCGCTGCGCGATCATCCGCGCATTTCGGCGCAAACCAAGGCCCGTGTACTGGCGGCGATGAAAGAAATGGGCTACCGGCCCAACCGCGTGGCGCGCGCGCTGGCGACGGGCAAATCAAACCTGATCGGCGTCGTCGTGCCCAATAGTTCCGACCAGTATTACGCCGAAGTCATCCGCGCCATTGAGGACGCCGCGCGCGCCGCCGATTATCACGTGTTGCTCTGCAATGGTTCGTATGAGTTGGAGCATTACGCCGAGCGCGTGCGCGAGATGCTGAGCTTGCACGTGCAAGGGCTGATCGCCGCGCCGCCTTTCACCAGCGAACGCCCGAAGCTGCCAGCGTTTTGGCGCGAACTGGAACGCGATGACTTTCAGGTTGTGTTGATCAATCGCCAGTTGCGTCCGGCGCTCTTTCATCAGGTCGCGGCGGATTACATTGCGGGCGTCAAACTGGTCGTCGCCGAACTCGCGGCCCGGGGGCATCGCCGCGTGGCCTATATTTCCGGCACGCCCGCGATGCTGCCGATACGCCAACGCCTGACGGCCTTTCGCCGGCAAGCGCGTGAGGCCGGGCTCGCGCAAGATGCCGCACTTTATGAATACAGCGCGCTGACTTTTGCGGGCGGCTTTGAAGCGGGGCAACGCCTCTGGCAAAACAATCGCGTGAAACCAACGGCGGTGGTGGCTTTCAGCGATGTTGTCGCGGTGGGGTTGTTGCGCTTTCTCGATCAGTCCGCGATCAAGGTGCCGCAGGCAGTGTCGGTCGTGAGTTTTGATGGGACGCCCGTCGGCGCGTTCACCCACACCAGTCTGACCACGGTGGCGACGCCCATGTACGAGATCGGTCAGCGCGCCTTTCAATTGCTGCTCGGGGCGATGGCCGGAGCATTTGCCGCGCCGCAAAGCGTCATCCTGCCGGTGGAATTGAAGCTGCGCGAATCTATTGGAACTGTCCCGCCGGTGCGCTGAAGGTCTGGTAATTTCCCGGCCAGGTTAGGCCGGGAAAGCATTGACACGGTTGGAATCCCTGTGGTTTAGTTTACCGGTAAACAAACCTGCAACACCAAGCAGGCTCACACACGCTGGGATTCAATCAAAGAACAATTCGATGTTTGCGCGAGGCAGTTGGCTGCAACTGCTTCATTGGAGCGGCTCTCGATGCTTTCCCGTCGCACATTTCTGGCTGCCTTCCCGTTGACGCTGGCTACGGCGCCAGCCTGGCCGCTCAACAAAGCCGAAAGCAGCGGCGTCAAGCTGGCCTGCCAGACCAACGCCTGGCGCATTGACCCGCAGGATTTCTCGCAAGTGCTGGCGGTGCTGGGCAAGTTGAAAGAGTTGGGTTTTGAGGGTTTCGAGACCGGCTTCCGCAATTTGCAGGGGCAGTTCAACAACGCGGCGGCGGCGCGCCAACAGCTTGCCCAAACCGGGCTGCAATTTTTTGGCGCGCATATCTTCCTCGATCAGTACGACGCACAAACGCACATTGCGCCGATGGATTTGGTGCAGAAGATTGCTGGCGGTGTTTCAATGCTTGGCGCGCAACGCCTGATCTTGAGCGGCGGCGGCTTGCTCAAGGACGGTAAAGTGGACGCCGAAGCTTTGAAACGAAAAGCGGCGGGTTTGAATGCAGCGGCCAAATACTGCCGCTCGAAAGGGCTGCGGCTGGCCTATCACAACCACGGACCGGAGTTCATGCAAAACGGTTTGGAGATTGAAGGGCTGTATCGCCTGACCGACCCGGCGCTAGTAGATTTTCTGCTGGATTGCGGCTGGGCGGCACGCGGCGGCATGAACGTGCCCGCGTTTTTTGCCAAACATCAGCGCCGCATCATTGGCCTGCATTTGCGCGATTTCAAAGGCGACACACAGGTGCCGCTGGGGCAGGGCGATTTCCCGCTCAAGGATTTGGTTGCCGTCATCAAGCGCGTACAATGGCGCGGCTGGGCGCTCAACGAAGAAGAACGGTTGAACGGCGAGAAGCCCGGCGAAAGCGCCGTGGCGCCTGCGCGGCAGACGCTGCGGCAAGTGTTTGGCAAATGATCACCGTACAGCAAGCTGCCAGCTTGCTGTTGTCTCGATAGGTACGACATTCGAAGTCAACAGCAAGCTGGCAGCTTGCTGTACGGTTTGGAGAACCAATGGCAATCAAAGAAGCACTCTTACCCGAATTCGATCAGGAAATGGCGACGACACGCAAAGTGCTCGAACGTCTGCCGACCGACAAACTCGAATGGACGCCGCATCCGCGTTCGATGGCGATGGGCCGTCTGGGCACGCACGTCGGCACGCTGTATGACTGGATGATCAAGACGCTTACGCTGGATTCGTTTGATGTCGCTCCGGTGGACGGCGAACCATACCGCCTGCCCGATTTCAGCAGCACCGCCGCCATCGTCGAACGCTTCGAGGCGTTGGGCAAGGCGGCGCGTGCCGCGTTGGCCGAAGCAAGCGATGAACATCTGATGCAGCCGTGGTCGTTGCTGCAAGGCGGACAAACGCTTTTCACCATGCCGCGCCTCGTCGTGTTGCGCAGCTTTGTTTTCAATCACCTGATTCATCATCGCGGGCAATTGAGTTTGTACCTGCGGCTCAACGATGTGCCGGTGCCTGCGATTTATGGCCCATCGGCGGATGAAGGGCAAATGTAGTTGCAATGCAGGGACAGTACCGCGCGCGTCAGCAAGCGGCGCGTCAAGTCAAGCCCGCTGGCACAACTGCACAGGTTCCGCTTGCTGACGCGCGCGGTACTGTCCCAACGCAGCGGCAGAGATAATAAAAGCAAATGCAGCGAAGAAATTTTCTAATCAGCGCAGGCACAACGGTTCTCACGGCAGCCTCGTATCAACGCATTCTCGGTGCCAATGACCGCTTGGGGATGGCGCTGGTCGGCTGCGGACGGCGCGGGCGTGAGGTGATGGGCGCGTTTTTGAAAACAGGACGCGCCGAATTGCGTTGCCTGTGCGACATCTATGACGTGCAGCGTGGCCGCGCGAAGGAACAACTTGGCGTGACTCCGCCCGAAGTCGGTACGTTGGAAGCAGCGCTGGCGCGCACCGACGTTGACGCCGTGCTCATCGGTATACCTGATCATTTGCATCTGACGCAGACACTGGCGGCGCTCAAAGCGGGCAAGCATGTCTATCTGGAAAAACCGACGTCGCATCAGTTTGAAGAAGGGCCGCAGTTTTTGGCGGCGGCCAAACAGTACGGCAAGGTCATTCAAACCGGCACGCAACAACGTAGCGGCGCGCATTACCGGCGCGCCAAGGAAGAGATTTTTGACAAAGGGAAACTGGGGCAGGTGATTTTCGCGCGCGCCATCTGGCACGACTTCCCCTGGCAGCGCCGCCGGATTGGCCCGCAACCCAAACCAGCGACGCTGGATTGGGAACGCTTTCTAGGGCCTGCGCGCAAGGTGCCCTACGAATGGATTCGCTATGATTCGTGGCGCTATTTCCCGGATTATGGCGGCGGCTTGCTGGCTGACATTCTGACGCATTGGGCGGATGTGGCGCAGTGGATGATGAACGAGACGCGCCCGCTAAATGCGGTGGCGACTGGCGGGATTTATCAACTCAACGATGGACGCGAGAATCCCGACACAGTCAACGCGATCCTGCAATACAAAAACTGGAATCTGAGCTTTGAATCCTCCGTGCTGCCGATTCGCAATGAACGGCCCGGCGTGTTCTTTCAAGGCACGGATGGCACGCTGGAATTGACGCGGGCCGAATATGTGGTTACCCCGAACAAGGGTGCGGTTGAAGTCGTCAAGGCCGAAGGCAATTTGGAAGTCGCCCACGCCAATAACTTCCTAGATGCAGTAAAAGATGGTAAAAAGCCGAACGCTGAAATCGAAATCGGATTGGCCGCGTGCAATCCGGTGCATTTGGCGAAGGCCGCCTATTGGCAGCGGCGGCGCATGAAGTTCGATGCGACCGGCGCCAAAATCCTCACCGACAGTTGAACGAATACGCTTTGCTGGGATTGTCTTTTTCGCTTCGTCCGGATTGGTAAATGAAAGTGAGCTGAGGGTGGGACGTGTGCTAGCGTTTCCGCTTCAGCTTGCTGCTTACCCTTTCTTTACAACCAACACCAAGGAGGACAGTAAACATGCACAAAGCACTGGTGCGGAAGGCTGTGGCATTTTTTGGCCTGGCACTGCTTGCGTTACTGACCAGCGTCCCGGCGCTGGGCCAGGCAGTCTATGGCAACATCGTCGGCTCGGTCACCGACCCGCAAGGCGCGGCGGTGCCGAATGCCAAAGTGATCATCACCGATTTGGGGCGTGGCGTCGTGGTGACGGCGACGACCAACGAGTCGGGCAACTTCAACCAGCGGTTCCTGATCGTGGGCCGCTATTCCGTCAAAGTCGAAGCGCAAGGCTTCAAGTCCGCCGTGCAGGAAGTCAGCGTCTCGGTTGACCAGGAAGTCTCGCTCGACCTCAAGCTGCAAACCGGCGCGGTCAGCGAACAGGTCACCATCACGGCGGAAGCGCCGTTGCTCAAAACCGAACGCAGCGACGTCGCGGTGACTTTCAGCGAAAAGGCGCTGACGACGTTGCCGTTGCTCAATCGGCGTTTCACGTCGGTCGAATTATTCACGCCGGGTATAACAACCTGGCCCGGCCAAACCGCCGCGAGCGAAGACCCGCAAGGTTCTTATCGCAAGATCGTCAACGGGCAAAGCTTCGCGGGCACGTCGCATTTGCTGGACGGCACCGACAATCACGACTCGATGCTCGGTTTGATCGTCATCAATCCAACGCTCGAATCGGTGACGGAAGCCAAAGTCACGACTTCGGCCTATGACGCCGAGTTCGGCGCGAATGCGGGCGTCGTGAGCGCGCAAACCCGTTCGGGCACGAACAGCTTTCACGTGGTCGCGTTCGATTTTTTGAAAAACGATCACTTGAATGCGCGCAACCCCTTCACCCAATTCCAACCGATTCGCGGCACGACTCGTTACATTCCCGTGACGCAGATCAATCAATACGGCGGCGCGGTCAGCGGCAAGATCATTCCGAACAAGCTGTTTTGGTTCGGCGATTATCAAGGCACGCGCCGCAACATCGGCGGCAGCGTGATCACGCGTGTGCCGACGGCGGCGGAACGCGCGGGCGATTTCAGCGCCACCGGGTTGCCCAATATCTTTGATCCGGCGGGCACGGCGGCTCCGGCGGCTCGCACGCAGTTTGAATTCAACGGCAAGAAGAACGTCATTCCGACCAACCGCCTGTCGGCGCAATCGTTGGCCTTGCTCAACAAATACATTCCGTTGCCCAACTTCACCCCGGCCTCGGCTGACCTGCCGAACTATGTCGGCGCGGGTTCGGCCAAATTCAACGAAGACCTGACCAACACGCGTTGGGATTATTACGTGACCGAAAAAATGCACGCCTTTGGCCGTTACAGTTTCGCTGATTACCGGCTGATCTCGCCGGGCGTGTATGGCAGCAACGGCGGCGGGATCGGATTCCAACCGACCTCGACCTTTGCAGGCGAGTCGAAGACGCGCAATCAGAGCCTGGCTTCGGGCTTCGATTACACCTTAAGCCCGGCATGGCTGACCGACTTCCGCTTCGGCTTCTATCGCTATCGCGTGAACGTTGATCCTGGGCAATCGCAAACGACGCCGGCCAAAGACATCGGCATTCCGGGTTTGAATAACGACTCGTTCACGGGCGGCTTGCCGTACTTCCAGATCAATGGCGTCGGCGGTTTGGCCTTTGGCTATGCCCTTGGCGTGAATGCCTGCAACTGTCCGTTGCGCGAGAACGAGCGGCAGATTCAGTTCGTCAACAACTGGACGAATCTGCGTGGCAATCACACGTTCAAGTTCGGCGCGGACATCCGGCGCGCTTACAACTTGCGCATTCCGTCTGACCGCCATCGCGCGGGTGAACTCACCTTTGACGTAGCGCGCACGGCGGGGCCGACGGGCGGTGGCACGGGTTTGGCGAGCTTCCTGCTCGGCGACGTATCGAGCTTCGCCCGCTACGTCAGTACGATCACCGATGCCGAAGAGCGCCAGAACCGCTGGTTCTTTTATGGACAGGACACCTGGAAAGTCACCAAGAAGCTGACCATTAATTACGGGTTGCGCGAAGAGATTTATCGTCCGCAAACCGTGACCGGCGCGGGCAAGGGTGGATTCATTGACGTCAACACCGGCGAAGTTTTGATTGCCGGTTCGCAAGGCGTCGGTCTTGACCTGAATCAGCGAGGCACCTTCACGACCATTTCGCCGCGCTTGGGCATCGCCTATCGCGTGACCGACAAGACCGTCATTCGCATGGGTTACGGACGCGGTTACGACATCGGCGTGTTCGGCTCGGTCTTCGGGCACAACGTGACGCAGAACCTGCCGGTGCTGGGCATTCAATCGAACGTCCCGGCGCAAAACTATCTGTCGGTTTTCACGCTGGCCCAAGGGCCGACGGCGCTTGATCCGGCGACGATTCTGAATAGCCAGCCCAAAGGCCCGAATGGCCGCCCGATTCTGCCCAACGGCGTGACGGCGTTCATTCTGCCGAAGACGCTGCGACTACCGACCAGCGATCAATGGAACCTGACGGTGCAACGGCAACTGCCCGGTGACATTTCGGTCGAAGCGGCTTACGTCGGCAGCAAAGGCACACACACCTTTGCCGGCACCGGCGGCGATTACGATTTCAATCAGGCGACCTTGCAGGGTTTCGGCACGCTGACGCTCAATCAGCGCAAGCCGTTCTTCAACAAATTCGGTTGGTCGCAAAACTTCCGTTATTACGGTTCGGATGCGAGCACCAATTACCACGGTTTGCAGATGAAGGCCGAGAAGCGTTTCTCGAAAGGCTTCTCGTTGATGAGCCATTACACCTGGTCGCGCTCGTTCAATTTCGACGGCACCTATTACAACATTGACGCGACGCAGGCTTACGGCCCGAATCCCCAAACGCGCAGCCACGTTTTCCTTTTCACGGGGATTTACGAGGTGCCAATTGGCAAGGGCAAACGTCTGCTCGGCAATGCGCCGAAAGCGGTGGACGCCGTCCTGGGCGGCTGGCAAGTCAACACGGTCTGGCAGGCGCAAAGCGGCTTGCCGTTTACGCCGTCTTATCGCGATTGCAACAATGACCGTGATACAGGCTGGTGCCGTCCTGACTTGGTCGGCGATTGGCATCTGGACAACCCAACGCGCGATCAGTGGTTCAAGATCACCTCGACGGCGCTCACGGCCAACGGCCAAACCGACGGCCCCTGGCGGCGTCCGCAACGGGGCGTCTTCGGCAGCGTCGGAAAGAATCGCTTGCTCGGTCCTGGCCTCTCGTTGTGGGATACGTCCTTCTTCAAGAACTTCAAGATCACCGAGCGGGTCAAGGCGCAATTCCGCGCCGAATCGTTCAACTTTGCCAACCACATCAACTTGAACAACCCCAGCACCTGCGTGGACTGCCCCGGTTCAGCGGGTAAGATCACCTCTATGCTGGGTTCAGCGACGCCAAGACAATGGCAGTTCGCTTTGCGGTTGGAATACTAACTTGAGAGATTAGGGACTAGGGGCTGGGGGCTAGCTAGTGGCCCTGCAACCAGCCCCTAAACCCTAACTCCTAGCCCCCTTCCATTTGCTGGGATGAAATAAATGTCGAATACCGCTCAAGCAGTGCAACTGGCTGTGCCTCCGTCCACGGTCGTTGACCCGATCAACAAAAGCGAGCACGTCAAACCGGGCGTGCTTTTCAAAGACGAAGCCACCGGTGCGTCCTTCCGCCAACGCTTCACGCCGGACGCCGCCAATTTGAATTGGCTGAGTTGCGGCGAATATGCGTTGGCCTCTGGCGGTTCATCCGGCGCGCTCGTGCATCCTGATGACGAGAGCTTATTGTTTCAAGTGCAAGGCCACGCGCAGGTCGAAGTGCATGAGCAAGTTTATGCACTTGCGCCCTATGACACGCTTTACATTCCCAAGGGCGCACCCTATCAAATTTCAAATTTGTCCTCTGCAATTGCCAAAGTGATTCGTTGCTCGGCAACCGCAGAGAATGTTCACCCGGTGCATCACTCCAAGTTTGCCGAATACGCCCAACGCGCAGACCGCCTTCGCAAGCTGTCCGGTAAGGACGTCTTCCTGATGTTCGATGTGCCGGAAGCCGCCGACAAACTGATTGCGGGTTACACCTTCTTCCAGCCCTATCAACGCTCCTGGCCGCCGCACAACCACACCGACCAGGAAGAGGTCTACATCTTCATCAAAGGCCACGGCGCGATGGAAGTTTATGAATCGCCCGAAAAGCTCTGCTTCGTGACCTCCGTCAACGAGGGCGATACCGTGACGATCCCGATGATGAACTATCACCCGGTTTTCTCGCAGGACTCGCCGCTCGAATTCATTTGGTGCATTGCAGGCGCGCGCTATTGGGTGGGCGATAAGAACAAGGATTTTATGGCCGGCAAGGGCGACCAGATCACGACCTGATAGTTGATAGTTGACAGTTGATAGTTGATAGTTCGGACAATTACTTTCTAGGACTTACGCAAAAGCCGGAAACTTTGCCACAGAGGCACGGAGACACAGAGCCAGCGAGCTAGTCTTCCGGTCTTTCATGTCTTTCCTCTGTGGCTCCGTGCCTCTGTGGCAATGCTTCTGCGTAAGTCCTACTTTCAACTAAATGGCCGAGTGGATGCGCCTGCTCGGTAACTGTCAACTATCAATTTTCAACTATCAACTACCTTATGTTTGTCACTCATCTCGAATGCTCGAAGACGGGCAAAACCTACGCCCCCAATCAACTCTACAATCTTTCCGAAGCGGGCAAACCCTTGCTCGTGCGCTATGACTTGCAAAAGGCCGCGCAAACGCTGACTCAAGCGAGTTTGAAAGACCGCGTGTCTTCGCTTTGGCGTTACCGCGAAGTGCTGCCCGTAATCCACGATGAAAACATCGTCGCGCTGGGCGAAGGCTGGACGCCGCTTTTGCACGCACGTCGTTTGGGCGCGCAATTTGGCTTGCCGCAACTCTGGATCAAAGACGAATCGCCCAATCCGACCGGCTCGTTCAAAGCGCGCGGCCAGGCGGTTGCCATTTCGATGGCAAAAGAGCTGGGCGTCAAAAAAGTCGCCGTGCCCACGGCGGGTAACGCGGGCGGCGCAATGGCGGCTTACGCGGCGGTGGCGGGGTTGGGGGCTTACGTTTTCATGCCGCGCGACACCCCGGCGGCCAATCAGATTGAATGCGCGCAATACGGCGCGCACGTCACGCTGATTGACGGCCTCATCACCGATTGCGGCGCTGAAGTCGCCAGACGCAAGGAGGCTGAGGGCTGGTTCGATGTCTCGACGCTCAAAGAGCCGTACCGCATCGAAGGCAAAAAAACGATGGGCTACGAGTTGGCCGAACAATTCAACTGGGAACTGCCCGATGTGATCTTGTATCCGACCGGCGGCGGCACCGGCTTGGTCGGTATGTGGAAAGCCTTTGATGAAATGGAGCAGATGGGTTGGATCGGCACAAAGCGTCCGCGCATGTTTTCGATCCAAGCCGCCGGTTGCGCGCCCATCGTGCGCGCGTATGAAAACGGTTGGGACGAAGCGCCCGAATTCGAAAATGCGCATACTGCGGCGTCGGGCTTGCGCGTGCCGCGCGCCATCGGCGATTTCATCATGCTCGACATCCTGCGCCAGAGCGGTGGCGGCGCGGTCGCGGTGACGGATGAAGAAATGATTGCCGACACGCGCGTCGTAGGCGCTGCCGAAGGGCTTTTCTGTGCGCCCGAAGGCGCGGCCTGTTTTTCCGGTTTGAAGAAATTGCTGGCGGCTGGGCAGGTCAACTCTGACGAACGCATCGTGCTGTTCAACACGGGTACGGGGGTGAAGTATCTGGAAGCATACGGATTGAAGACCGTGACCTAATGTCGTTGGGAGCGCGGACGTCCCGATTCTGTTGGCGAACCCCAAAATGTCCGACAAGCTGCCAGCTTGTCGGCAGCTGCGGCAGTGCGGCCAGTCGGTTTGCTGCCACGCCTGCGACAAGCTGGCAGCTTGTCGGACACTCAAAGCGCGTTCGCCAACAGGATCGTCCCGACCACGCTCCCAGCGCGATCCGCCTTTTCCCGGAGACTCTCAATGCTAGCTGTATGTTTGCGTCTGCGTCACAGTCTCACTTGCTTGCTGATTCTAGCTGTCTTTGCCCTGCTGGTTGGTTGGCAAGGTGCGCGCCGCGTCAGCGGACAAAATGTAGTGACGACGGTTTCGGCGGCGAGTTATGCGCCGCTGCTTGCGCCCGACAGCATCGCGGCGGCCTATGGCCTGCGACTGGCGACACAGACGGCGGCGGCGGCGAGTTTGCCGCTGCCGACCAATTTGGCAGGCACGACGGTGCGCGTGAATGGCGTGCTGGCCGGGTTGTTTTTCGTTTCGCCCGGCCAGGTCAATTATGCGATTCCGGGCGATACGCAGCCGGGCAACGCACAGGTTGTGGTGACGGCAGGCGACGGCACGGTCTCGACGGGCACGGTGCAAATCAGCAATGCGGCCCCGGCAATTTTTACGGCGAACGCCAGCGGGCGCGGCTTTCCGGCGGCGGTGATTTACCGGGTGCGGTTGAACGGCACCGAAGTCTTCGAGCCAGCCGATCAAGTCATCCGGCTCGAAGCCCAGGGCGACCGCGTCTTTTTGATTTTGTTTGCCTGCGGTGTGCGGCGCGTGCCGGATACGGTGCGGGCGCGCGTGGCGGGATTGGAAATCATTCCGCAATTTGCGGGCGAAGCGGGCGGCTTTGCTGCCTTGGATCAAGTCAATGTCGAATTGCCGCCCGCCTTGTCAGGGCGCGGTCGCGTGACCATGACACTGACTGCCGGCGACAGCGTCAGTTCAAACGCGATTGACCTGCAATTCACCGGGCCAACGCCAACGCCAACACCAACGCCAACGCCAACGCCAACGCCAACGCCAACGCCAACGCCAACGCCGACACCGACACCGACGCCCACACCAACGCCGACGCCGACGCCGACACCCACACCAACACCAACGCCGACGCCGACACCAACGCCAACACCGACGCCGACGCCAACACCGACGCCGACGCCGACGCCAACACCAACGCCGACACCGACGCCAACGCCGACACCGACACCGACACCGACGCCGACGCCAACACCAACGCCGACACCGACGCCAACGCCAACGCCAACGCCGACACCGACACCGACGCCGACGCCAACACCGACGCCGACACCGACGCCGACACCAACGCCTTCAACAGCGCCGCAGATTACAAGCCTGAGTGCAGCGACTGTGCTGGCGGGCGACGAGTTGACGATTAATGGCAGCGGGTTCAGCGCGATTGGCAGTGAGACGCAGGTGATTGTGACCGACGGTCAGAACCGCGAATACCTGGCGTTGGTGACTGAGGCGACGGCGAATCGGTTGCGCGTGCGCGTGCCGTTTGGCGCGGGCAACGGACAAATCAGCGTGCGCACGTTGCAAGGCGAGTCGGCCAACAAACCGCCGCTGAGTTATCGCACTTCGATCAGCGGCTTTATCGAAGAGACGTTCACCCAGGCGAATGGACAATTGGGGCGGCGACCGATTCCCAACGTAACTTTGCGCGCACGGCCTCTGTTGCCGCCGGGGCCGCAGGTGACACAGCGCACGGGCAGTGATGGTTCGTTTGTGCTGGCCGATGTGACGGCGGGCGTGGTTGCCATTGACGTAGACCCTTCCACGACGAACGTGCCCTATCCGGCGCGCACCTTCCGGCTGATCGTGCAACCGAACCGCGACAATCAGTATGTCGCGCCGATTGAATTGCAGGCTTCGCAGCAAAACAATGCGAACTCGGTCGCGTTCAATGCCGGGCAGAACGGCGGCGCGATGGTGACGATCAATCAGAATTCGCCGTACAGCTTGAATTTTGGGGTGCCACCCAACTGCCGTGTGAGCGCGCCGCCGAATTCCAACGCCAATCGCTTCACGGTTGCATTGTTCGATCCCGAGCGCGTACCGGCGGTCATGCCCGCCGGATATTTCAGCACGGCCATCGCCCAGATCAGCCCGTTCGGCGCGTTGATGAGTCCTGGCGGCACCTTGCGCCTGCCCAATCCTGACAACATTCCGTCCGGCACGACGGTGAAGCTCTTCCGTTTTGATCAGCCAACCCAAAACGCATCTGACACCTCAACCACGGGCAGCTTTATCGAAGTCGGTACGGGGCAGGTCAACGGTAATCAAATCACCGTCAACGAAAACAGCAGCGGACTGATTGCCCAGAGCAGTTATTACTTCGCTTCGCCGGTCTATCAGACGGCGCGCGTCAGCGGCCGCGTGCTCACCAGCGATGGCCTGCCCGCCGCGCGCGCGCTGGTTTCCGCCCGTGGGCAAAGTGTTTTCACCAACAGCGACGGCGCCTTCACGCTGGAAAACATTCCGGTCATCAAGGCCGGTGATGCCGTCACGTTGGAAATCAGCTTCATGCGCCCCGACCGCGTGATTGACCGCACGCAACGCGGGCCGCTGGGGCTTACGGCGAATGGTTTCGTGATGCTCGACACCGCCATCGTCTTGGCGGGCCGTCTCACAGCCGATCAGCCATTCGTGCAGGCGCCGCCGCGTTTGACGGTCAACGAAAACCAAACGCTCGATTTTGATTTCCTGGCCGTCAGTCAAACGGCGGGCGTAACGGTGCAAGTCACCGTTACGGCCAATGGCATCACGGCGAGTGTGACAGCGCAGGGCAATGATGTTTACCGCTTGCGGCTTACGGCAGGCGGCAACAGCGTGGGCGAATACACGGCGCTGGTTACAGTGACGAGCAGCACGGGCGCGAAATTCATTCACTCAATTGCCGTGCGCGTGCGCAGGCCGACGAACCTGCCGACGGCGAACGATCAATCCGTCGTGACCAACGCCGGCACGCCGCGCAATGTGACCTTGACGGGCAGCGATCCGCTGGGCCGGGCGATTACGTTGCTGGTGATTACTTCACCGGCCAATGGCGCGATTGGCGGCTCGCTGCCCAATGCCGTGTATACGCCGCAGGGCGGCTTTAGAGGGCTGGATGCGTTTCAATATCGGGCCAACGTCAACAACAGTTCGATCATCGGCGAGAACTCGACGGTTTATGTGATCGTCAGGTGAAACCACGTGGATTGACCTCGAACGTAATGCCTAAGTGCATGGAGTTCAGCCTTTAGATCGGTTTTCACTTCGGTTTACGGGAAAAGCCGCGCAGCGGGACGGTACCGCGCGCGTGAGCAAGCGGCGCGTCACGCTTCCGCCCTTGGCCGAGTCGCACAGACTCCGCTTGCTCACGCGCGCGGTACCGTCCCGGCACAAGCTGCTCCCGTAAACGCGATTGCAAACCGCTCTAGGTTGGTGGTGGCGCGCTCTGGCGCGCCAAACAAGTTAAAGCTTGAACTCCATGCTTTTCCCCTGCTTACGCGCCTGTCTTTCGCGCTCATTTGTTGAAGACTTATGCCGCTCATAGCAACCACAACGATGCCCCCATTCAAACGCCAAATCCGCTGGTGGATGCTGGCGTTGCTGTTCTTTGTCACGGTCATCAATTTCGTAGACCGGCAGGCGCTGGCGGTGCTGGGCAATGACATCACTGACGAATTCAAACTGTCGAATACGGCGTTTGGCAGCATCGTCTCGTGGTTCCGCTTCGGCATGTTGGTCGGCGAATTCCCGATGGGCATATTGATGGATCGCGTGGGCGTGCGCCTCGGCTTGGCCCTGGCGGTGTCGTGGTGGTCGCTGGGCAATGGCTTGCACGCGCTGGCCGGTTCGCTCTGGCATTTTCGTATCTTCAGGTTTTGGCTGGGCACGGGTGAATGTGGCAATTATTCGGGCGGCAATAAGATCGTGGCTACTTGGTTCCCGGTGCGCGAGCGGGCCTTGGCGATTGGCGTCTTTAACAGCGCCTCGATGGCGGGGTCGTTCGTCGCGGCGTTTCTGATCATTCCGATTCGCGAACATTTCGGCTGGCGCGCGGGCTTTCTGGTGCCGAGTTTGTTGGGCGTCGTGTGGGTGTTGTGCTGGTGGTTTATCTATCGCCAGCCGCAGGAGCACAAAAGTGTGACGGCGGCGGAATTGCAGCACATCCTCAGCGACAGCGTGCCTGAATACAGTGAGACAGCGCCCAGCAATTGGGATTTGCTGAAGCTGAAACAAACCTGGGGGCTGATGCTCTGCCGGTTCTGGGTTGGCCCGGTGGTGGAGTTTTATTTGTACTGGATGCCGAAATACTTCCGCGATGTGCGCGGGTTGAGCATCAAGGACAGCGCCTATTTTAATTCGGTGACCTTTGTCTTTGGCGATTTGGGCAGCATCGGCGGTGGTGTGGCGGCGGCCTGGTTGCTGCGCAAAAGCTGGCAAGTCAAATCAGCGCGCCAGGCGACGTTGCTGTTTGGCGCATCGTTTTGTTTGCTCAGCTTTTTGGTGCCCGTGACGCACAGCGTGCCGGTGGCGATTGGGTTGATCTCGCTGGTGTTGCTGGGCCACACCTTTCTGTCGGCGAACATGTTCGCGTCGGTTTCGGATGTGTTTCCCAATTCGGCGGTCGCGCGGGTGACGGGGTTGACCGGCATGGCGAATGGCGTCAGCGGCATGCTTTTCCCGCTCATCACGGGCGTGATCGTAGACAAGTTTTCCTATGGGCCGGTCTTTTTTATGGCGGCGCTGATGCCCTTGCTGGGCGTGCTATTGGCGCTCGTGACCTTGAAAGATTTTCGGCGGATCGAGGCAGTACCGCGCGCGTGAGCAAGCGGCGCGTCGAGCGTAGGCCATGTTGGTGAGTTGTCCAATCTCCGCTTGCTCACGCGCGCGGTACTGTTCCGCTTGAACATGAATCTCTGAACGCATGCCAGACATACTCATTACAGAAAACATCCGGGGCGTCGCAATGGACGAGTTGTGCCGCGAATTCGACGCCGTCTTCGCGCCTGATTTGTGGCAACAACCGGCGCGCTTGCTCGACATGGTGCCGGACTTCCGCGCTTTGATCGCGCGCAATCAGACGCAACTGACGCGCGAGTTGATGGCGGCGGGCACGCGCCTGGAAGTCATCGGGCGCGCGGGCGTCGGCATGGACAACGTTGATCTGGACGCGGCGAACGAGCACGGCATCGTCGTCGCGCTGACGCCCGAACAAAGCACGAATTCCGTCGCCGAGTTGGTCATCGGCCTGCTGCTTTCGCTGATGCGTTCCATTTCGGTGGCAGATCGCGATACCAAAGCCGGGGGCTGGAATCGCCAACGCTTCATGGGCAATGAGATCAGCGGCAAGACGCTCGGCATCATCGGCTTCGGACGCATCGGTAGCAGCACTGCGGCCAAGGCCCGCGCCTTGGGCATGGAAATCCTGGACTACGATCCTTACGTTGATCCTGAGAGTTTGCGCGCGCTCGAAATCCGCGCGCGGCTCACCAGCTTTGCCGAAGTCCTCTCACGTTCGGATTGCGTCAGCTTGCACATCCCCGAAAACGAAGAGACGCGCGGCATGTTCGGCGCTGAGCAATTCCGCCTGATGAAACCGGGCGGCTTTTTCATCAATGCGGCGCGGGGCGGCGTCGTGCAGGAAGACGCCTTGCTGCACGCTTTGCAAACCAAACAAATCGCCGGTGCGGCCTTGGAAGTGCGCCAGCAGGAACCCGCGCTGCCGAGCGGCTTTGATGTGCTGCCGAACGTCATCCAGTTGCCGCATCTCGGCGCTTCAACGTATGAAGCGCAACACCGCGTCGTCACCGCCATCTGCCGCGATGTGCGCAGCATCCTGCTGGGCGGCGCGGCGCGTAACTTTGCGAATTTTGCAAAACCCAGAAAGTAGTCAGTAGTCAGTAGTCAGTAGGTATCTGCGGATGGGCTACCGGTTACCGGCTACTGACTACTGACTACTGACTACTGACTACTGACTACTGTTATGAAACTCTTTCTTGATACTGCTGATGTCGCCCAAGTCCGCGAGGCGTGGAGCTGGGGCGTTATTGATGGCGTGACGACGAACCCTTCGCACGTGTCCAAAACGGGCCGCCGGGCACAGGACGTGTACGCCGAAATTCTGGACATTGTGGACGGGCCGGTGAGTTTGGAAACCGTCACGTTGACCGCGCCGGAAATCATTGAAGAAGGCCGCACGCTGGCGCAGTTGCACCGGAACGTCGTCGTCAAGGTGCCGCTGCTCAAAGAAGGTTTGAAGGCCGTCAAGGTGTTGAGCGCCGAAGGCATCAAGACCAATGTGACCATTACCTTCTCGCCCTTGCAGGCGTTGTTGGCGGCCAAATGCGGCGCGACATACATCAGCCCGTTTGTCGGGCGGCTCGATGCAGTCGGACATTTCGGCATGGAGTTGGTCGAACAGATCAAAACGATCTACGACAATTACGGCTACCAGACCGAAATCATCGCCGCCGCCCTGCGCCATCCGACGCATGTGCTGGAAGCGGGTCTGGCGGGCGCGCACGTTTGCACGATGGCGTTCGAGATTCTGGATCAGCTTTACCACCATCCATTGACCGATGTGGTGTTACAGCAATTTCTGACTGATTGGGCGAAGGTGCCGGAATGACCCATGTAGTGGCGAATTTATTTGCTACGTAACAGAGCAATAATTGACGCAACGAATAAATTCTTTCTGTAAATAATGCGGGGCTGGAAAGGGAACAAATGTTCAGAGTTCACGCTTCAGCGTGTGAGTGGCGGCCCGCAGACACGCTGAAGCGTGAACTCTGAACTGTCGGCACCGAAAAATTTACAGGAAGAATTTATTCGTTACTACGAGGGAAAGTGCTGAATCTAAATCTCTGATGTAGCTGCGGCATTCATTCGCTGGTGGAAATTGCCGGCTCATCCGCTGCGGGAGTTGCTTGGTAGGGCAGAAACAGCGTGAAGGTCGAGCCGCTGCCGACGGTCGAGGTGACTTCGACGCGGCCACCGTGGGCGCGCACGATGCGGCGCACGGCGGGCAGGCCCAGGCCGGTGCCGTGGGCATTGGTGGTGAAAAACGGATTGAAGATGCGCTGTAGGTTTTCCGCCGGAATGCCGCAACCGTCATCGGTCACGATGACGCGCGCAAACGCCGCGTGCAGATCGTTGAGTTGATCGTGGCTCACTGAAACGACGATTTGGCCGGGGCCTGCGATGGCGTCGAGCGCATTCAAGATCAGATTGAGGACGGCGTCTTCGATTTGATGTTCGTCAATGGCAAGCACCAACGGCAGCGCCGGGGAGATGAACTTTACCCGAATGCGCCCGTGGGTCGCCGAGGCTGCAATCGCCTGGCCCAGACCGACGGCGCGTTGCACGGTGTCGGCCAGATTCGCCGGTTGAAAATTGAAGGTGCGCGGGCGGGCGCGGCTCAGCAGCAATTGAATCGCGCTATCAATGCGATTGACCTCGTGGCGCACATTTTCGAGCACGGCGCGCTCGGGGTCTTCGGGCAGACGGCGCTGGATCAGGATGTCCACCGCGCCTTGTATCCCCGCCAGCGGGTTTTTGATTTCGTGCGCCAGCCCCGCCACCAACTCGCCTAAA
The DNA here is from genome assembly GCA_016196035.1 of Acidobacteriota bacterium. Classification (NCBI taxonomy): domain Bacteria; kingdom Pseudomonadati; phylum Acidobacteriota; species Acidobacteriota bacterium. Next base: position 86,509 of record JACPYM010000011.1, read on the forward strand.
CGCGCGATCTGTTCGATGCGCGATTGCTCGCGTTCGCGCAAGGCCACATCCGTCACATCGCGCACCACCATCACAAACGCGATCACCTGCCCGGCCACATCGCGCACGGGCGAAACGCGGGCGCGCAGGCGCTGGCCCGGATTGCGCCCGCTAATCTCTTCGGTCGCGGTGACGCCGGTCAACAGGCTGTTGAGGCGCGCGCATTGTTTCGGAAGCTGGCCGTGGTCGCTGGCGCAACCAAAAACGTCATTGCAGGTTTTGCCGATCAACTCGGCGGGCGGGCGTCCGAACATCTCCGCAAAGGCACGATTGACCAGCATGATGCGCGCATCAGTGGTTTGCACGCACACGCCATCTTCCATGGCCTCGAATAAAGCCTCCCATTGGGGCAGCCATTCAGAGCCGTCCGCCGTGGGTAAAATTGGCAAGGAAGTCGAAGATTCCATGTGAGAAAAACGGGAAGCTTGGTCGAGCGGGCAGGCACCAAGCGGGAAGCGAAATTATCCTTGTTCATTTGTGATGGCGGCGCAAGCTGCCGGGCGCTGACAAATGAACAAGCAACCATGACCAATGACCAGCCGCAGCCTGATTTCGAGCAAAGCCTACGCGGCGGCCGTTGTGCTGGAACGCACGGTTTCCGCCCGGCAGAACGAGCGGGACCACTCATCCTGCTGTCACGGCGTTAGCCTCAGCTTGCGCCGCGCCGCTTTCGAGTTTCTTCAAGCGATAGCGCAATTGGTCGCGCGAAATGCGCAGCAATTCCGCCGCGCGCGTTTGATTGCCGCCGCTGCGTTTCAGGGCCTGTTCGACCAGCGACATCTCGACGGCTTCCAGTTCGACGCCAGCGGCGGGCAAGGGGAAACATTCCGCCAGCGTTTTCGGCGGCGGCGGTTCAACCGGCAAGACGGTGCTCACGGGCGACGCCGGAGTCGCCACAAACGTTGCTGACGCCACCGGCACGGCGGGTGTTACACCATTGGCCAATACATTTGGCGGGTTAGCCGGAACTTCGATGACAGCGGGCAGCGCGGTTGGCACGGGGGCGGAATCCAGCCACGATTTGGCTGGCACGGGCGGCGCGTAGCCTTCCGCCAAACCGCGCGGCAGCCAATTGGTGGTGATGTAATTCTGATCTTCCAGAATCATCACGCGTTCAATGACGTTGCGTAACTCGCGCACATTGCCCGGCCAGGGATAGCGGCGGAATAAATCAATCACCTCTGGCGCAAGCCCGCGGATCTGTTTGCGGAGTTTTTGATTGAACTGTTTGAGATAAAATTCGGCTAGCGCCAGTACATCGTCGCCGCGTTCGCGCAACGGCGGCAGATCAATCTGAATCACCGACAAGCGGTAATACAGATCGAGCCGGAAGCGGCCCGCTTCGCTTTCGGTGCGCAAATCGCGGTTGGACGCGGCAATCACGCGCACGTGCAGGGGCAAGTCTTTCAACCCACCGACGCGGCGGAAGGCCCCTTCTTCCAAAACGCGCAGCAGTTTGGCCTGCAACCCCAGTTCGAGTTCGCCAATTTCATCCAGAAAGATCGTGCCGCCTTCGGCCTGTTCAAACAGCCCCTCTTTGCGACCTTTGGCGTCGGTGAACGCGCCTTTTTCGTAACCGAACAATTCGCTTTCGAGCAAGGTGGCCGGAATGGCCGCGCAGTTGATGGCGACGAACGGATAGTCCGCGCGGTGCGAGGCGTAATGCGTCGCTTTGGCAACCAGGTCTTTACCCGTGCCGCTTTCGCCTTGCAAGAGCACCGACGACGCTTCGCTTTCGGCGACGCGGCGCGCCAGCGCCAGCATACGCTGCATGGTGGAAGACTGGCCGATGATCTGCTCGAAATTGAATTCGCTTTTCTGTTCGCGGCGCATGCGCGAAACCTCGCGGCGCAGCTTGCTGGCTTCCAAGCCATTGCGAATGGTGACCTGCAGTTCGTTCAGGTTGATTGGCTTGCCGATGAAATCATAAGCGCCCCCGCGCATGGCGGCGATGGTGTCTTCGACCAGCACATTGGCGGTGATCATAATCACCACGGCGTGCGGCTGGCGCGCTTTCAATTCGCGCAACACATCCAGCCCGGAGCCATCCGGCAAATTGATGTCGAGCAAAACCGCCACCGGGCGGTCTGCCTCAAATGAAGAGAGTGCGCCCGCGACCGTGCCGGCTTCCAGCGTTTCGTACCCCCAACTCCGCAACGCTTCATTGAGCGTCCAGCGAATCAACGGTTCGTCATCTACAACCAGAATTTTTTCTTTAGCCATAGCCGGTTTGCCCTTTCAACCCTTTTCTGTGTCTGCTTGGTGCTGCAATTACTCTGCCACATAGGCGGCGTGCGATTCAGCGTAAGACTGTTGCGGATTTTGCCTTAGTTGAGGAATGTTCACCACGTCTATTGCGAAAAATCCCGCAGGCGGTCTCGCAACATTTAGGCGCGCTCAATGTTGACAGCCGTGACTTTGTATTCGGGCGCGGCGGTTTGGCTATCGCGCCAAGGGCTGGTCACCTGATTCAAAAACACGTCGGCGGTGTGGAAGGTGGCGAAAAGTTCGCCAGGCTGTAGGTTTTCGTTGAGCCGAATCGGCAAACACGCCGCGCCATAATGGCTGCGCAACCGCACCTGTTCGCCCGTGTGTAACGCCAACCGCGCGGCGTCAACGGGCGCGATGTCCAGAAAGTCAGCCGGATGCAGCACCGTATTTTTGGTGCGCAGCGTCATCGTGCCCGCGTTGAACTGATGCAGCGTGCGGCCCGTGATGAGCAGGAAGGGAAATTCCGTCGAGATGGTTTCGCTGGTCGGATGATATGGAATGCGCCGCAACGCCGCGCGCGGCCCCAGCGGAAAGGTTTCTTTGTGCAACAACGTCGTGCCTGGATGATCAGTAGATGGGCAAGGCCATTGCAAGCCGCCGTGTTCAAGACGGGCGTAACTGATGCCGCTGCCGGCGGGCCAAACGGCGCGCACTTCATCCCAAATCTCGTTGGGGTTCTCAAACGCGAATTGCTCGCCGTGCCCCAGCGCTTGGGCCAACAAACAAATGATTTCCCAATCGGGCTTGGCTTCGCCCAATGGCGCGATGACCTGGCGTACCCGCTGCAAGCGGCGCTCGGCATTCATAAACGTGCCGTCTTTTTCAAACGAAGACGCGGCGGGCAGAAAGACCGTGCCGAATGCGCGCGCGGTTTCGTTCAGAAACATATCTTGCACGATCACCAGTTCGAGCGCGGCCAGCGCCCGTTTCGTCGCCGCCGCGTTGGCATTGGTCAGTTGAATGTCATAGCCAATCGCCCACAACGCCTTGAACTGACCCACCGCCGCCGCGTCCAGCATCTGCATCATGTTCAAGCCTGGTTTGGTCGGCAGCGCCGCGCCCCAAACATTTTCAAACAGCACGCGTCCGGCCTCGACGCCAATCGCCCCGGTCAGGCTGGCCGGTTCGCAACCCATGTGCGCCGAGCCTTGCACGTTGTTTTGCCCGCGCAAAGGATTGACGCCCGCGCCCGGCAAGCCCAGGTTGCCGGTCAGCAAGGCCAGATTGACCAGACACATCACGCCGTCGGTGCCCTGGGTGTGTTCGGTCATGCCCAGCCCATGCACGCTCATGGATGGTTTGTGCGTGGCGTACAAACGCGCCGCCTCACGAATGCGCGCGGCCCCGACGCCGCAAATGTCGGCCACTTTCTCAGGCGCGAATTGCGCGATGAATTGGCGGTACTCATCCCATTCATCCACGCGGTCACGCACGAAGGCTTCGTCATAGAGCTGCTCTTCGACAATGGTGGCGGCCAGCGCGTTGAGCAGCGGCACGTTCGTGCCCGGCCGCAGTTGCAGATGAATGGTCGCATAGGCGGCCAACTCGATGCGGCGCGGATCAATCACGATGAGCTTGGCGCCGTTGAGCGCGGCCTGCTTGATGCGCGCCCCGATGATCGGGTGATTCTCGGTGGCGTTGGCGCCGCACAGCAGGATGGTGCTGGCAAGTTCGATGTCGTTGTATGAATTGGTCGCCGCGCCGGTGCCGAGCGTTTGTTTCATGGCCGCCGCCGTGGGCGCGTGGCAGACGCGAGCGCAACAGTCCACGTTGTGCGTGCCCAAGACCAGCCGCGCGAATTTTTGCGATAGGTAATTCTCTTCGTTCGTCGCCCGCGCCGAACCGAGCACGCCGACGCTATCCGCGCCGTGCCGGGCGATGATTTGTTGCAGTCGTTCGGCGATAAAGGCGATGGCTTCCGCCCACGTCGCCTGTTTCCATGCGTCGTTTTCCCGAATGAGCGGCGTCGTGACACGATCATTCGCGTAAACGAACTCGAAACCGTAACGGCCCTTGACGCACAAATGGCCCTTGTTGACAGGCGCGTCGTGCGCTGGCCGCACGGTGACGATGCGCTCGGCCCGCGTGCCGACTTCCATCTCGCAGCCGGTGCCGCAATACGGACAGGTCGTTTTCGTCCAGGCTTCTGCCGCACCCAGCGCGCGGATGGATTGATCTTCGAGCGCGCCGGTCGGGCAGGTGTCAACGCACGCGCCGCAACTGACACAGGAACTCGCCAGCAGCGTGGTGCCTGAATCCGGCGCGATGCGGGTCTCAGCGCCGCGATTGAGCACTTCCCAAACGAATTGCCCCTGCACTTCGCGGCAGATGCGCACACAGCGCAGGCAATCAATGCAGCGCGCCATGTCTACGTGAATGTAGGGATGCGCGTCGTCCACGAGCGCGGGCTGCGGCGCGCCCACGCAATCGCTGATGACTTGATACTCGCGCAGGTAACGATGAAACGGTTTGTCCGGGGCTTCGCGCACGGCTTCGACCGGGTAACGCTGCCCCCACATTTGCAGCAAGGCGCGCCGCTCAGCTTCCAACGCGGGCGTGTGCGTTTCGATCCGCATCCCTTCGGCTAACATTGTGTTGCAGGCTGTAACCGGATTAGGCCGTCCGGCGACTTCAACCAGACACATGCGGCAATCGCCGCAGGGTTTGAGCCGGTCATCGTGGCACAGCGTGGGCACGTCGAGACCTTGCGCCCGCAATGCTTGCAGGATGGTTTGGCCTGCTTCAACAGTGCCTTCAGTTTGATTGATCGTGACGTGCAACATAACGCAACTCAGCCTGTAACCGATCCGAATCAAGCCAGGAGCCGTCTGTGCAGCAATCGTCAGGCCAGGGCAAACTTCCCCAACGCCTGAGGACGCTAAGGAAAAACGCGCAGGGTAGACCCATCAGGTTTTGGCAAAGTTTGTGATTGCCGGCAGGAAAGACATCTCAAGGCATTGGCCTATCAATTGCTCTGAGCAGCAGCGTAAGGAAGGAGGGGTTATGAAAGTTGTATTCGGTTATGACGGTTCGGAGTGCGCTGAACGCGCCCTGGACGATTTGCAAAAAGCGGGTTTGCCCGCCGGCACGGAAGTTTGTGTGTTGGCGGTTATTGAACACTGGTTGCCGCCGCCCTCGACGTTAGAGATGGTCGAGCATTTGGATTACAACCAGGAATTCTTGAGCCTGGCGAAACGCGCGGCCATGCGGTTGCGCGAACTACATCCTACCTGGCAAGTGAAGGCCGAAACGGCGGCTGGTTCGCCCGCCACGATGCTCAGGCAAAAAGCCCAGGATTGGGGCGCGGATTTGATCGTGGTCGGTTCGCACGGGCGCACGACAATGGGGCGTTTTTTCTTTGGCAGCGTCTCGCAAAAAATTGTGCACACGGCGCATTGCCCGGTGCGGATTGCGCGGGGCCGGGTCGAGGAACCAGGGCAGCCCTTGCGCCTGTTGGTCGGCCTGGATGGTTCGCCCAGCGCGGCGGCGGCGGTCGAGACCATGCTCAAACGGCGCTGGCCCGCACAAACAGAAGTGAAAGTGGTGACGGCGTTATGGACGTTGCCGCCGAACATGACTGCGCAAACCATCGGGCCTGTGACGCAATGGGTGCTATCTGAAAACGCGCGCGTCCATGATGCGGTGAAAACGGCGGTCGAACGCTTCCAGGCGGCGGGTTTGAAGGCCGAAGCCGTCTTCAAAGACACGGTGCCGCAGAAGCTTTTGTTTGAAGAAGCGGAAACCTGGGATGCCGATTGCATTTTTGTCGGCGCACACGGCATGAATGCCGTTGAGCGTTTCATGATTGGCAGCGTGTCTTCGGCGGTTGCGGCGCGGGCGCATTGTTCGGTGGAAGTAGTACGGTGAGACTTGAACCTGGGTACGCAGCGCTTCCAGCGTGCAGGCTTGGCATAGATTCCTTCCAGCGGGAATGCGTCTTGTACCAGCCTGCACGCTGGAAGCGCTGCGTACCCAGGTGTGTTGCGCCTTCCAATCGGCTACAGCACAAAGCGCCGAATCCGTTCATCCGTCGAATCCCAAAAAAGTTCATCCTCCTGGTTGAAGATGATCTGCCCTTCATTCAGCAACAGTATGCGCGTGTTGGTGAGACAAAAATCGTCGGCCTCGGCGCGCAACTCCGGTTCGGCGTGCGGCGGGGTTTCGTAATAGTGCGAGCAAAGGTAGCGCACTTCGTCCAGATTTTGCGTGACGTAAAGCGAACTCACGCCGACGACATCGCGTTGGCGCAGGACTTCGCGCATGATGCGGCGGCTAATGATGGGATCGAGGCCGGAGCAGGGCGAGTCATAAAACATAATCGGCGGCGCACCGGCCAAGGCCCTAGCCAAGGCTGCGCGTCGGCTCATGCCGCCCGATAGTTCTTCAGGTTGCAAATCGTAAGCATCCTCCAGGCCGACAATTTGCAAGACACGGCGCACTTCGGCCTCGGTTTGGTCGGAATCAAAGCCCAGCAGCGGCAAACGATAGGCGATGTTTTCGGCGACCGACATATCGAACAGCGCATCCGTCTGTAACACGACGCCTGCCGTTTGCCGCAGTTCCAACAATTCTTCCTCCGGCAAAGCGGAGATTTCGATGCCGTTGAGCCAGACTTCCCCGGCGTCGGGCTTGAGCAAGCCGATGGCCAGGCGTATGAGCGTGGATTTGCCGCAGTTGGACGGGCCTAAGACGATGCGCATTTGACCGCGCGGAACGACAAAGCTGATACCATCCAACAGCGGCTTTTCATCGAACGCGATGGAAACCTGGCGAAATTCAAGCGCCGGTGTGAAGGTGGTGGTCATCGGCTTTCTTCTTTGCAGCGCCCCGCCAGCCGGGTGATCAGCGCGCCGGTCAACGTGCCAATGCCGAAGCCGAGGCCCAGCGTAATGGCCAAGACGCCCCAGGGATTCTGCCTGAGATTTTGTTTGACGCGATAGGCCGTGTCATCCACCAAATCTTCGGCGGCATAACGCGTGCGTTTCAGCGCGCGTTTGGCTTCGAGCATGCCATCTTCCCAACCGTGCTCCAGTTTGTGTGCAAGGTTCTGTTTCATGCGTTCGGCTTCAACGCCCAACTCAAGGGCCTTGCCGCCGGTTTTCAAGGTTTTTTTGATCAATTCAGTTTGCATAATCAACTCCTGTTCGTGCGTCGCGCGCCTTGTAGCGGGATTACTACAATTTACGTTCTCTACCTCGCGGGCACGCTCCACATTTGTGCAAGCACGATGCCAATCTAAAAGGCGCAGCCTGTTGCTGGAACAAGAACCGCACCGTGGAAAAACACGCGCCGCCTTGCGGATTCCCGCGCGCTTATGCAGGATGCAGCCGGTCACAGGCTGCTACGGTACCGCGCGCGTGAGCAAGCGGCGCCTGGTAATCACACCCACGCGCAACAGATGGCGGTTCCGCTTGCTCACGCGCGCGGTACCGCTGCAATGCCCGCCATCTTTATGGTTCCGAGAGCAGGCTTCTGTCAACGTTGGCGAGAAAGTAGATGACGAATTCAATGTCGCACCACACGCCCTCTCCCCAGATCGAATTCCGCGACGTGTCGCTGGCTTTTGGCCGCAAGGTCGTGCTGGATGGCGTCAATTTCAAGGTCATGCCGGGTGAAATGAAAGTGGTGCTGGGCCAGTCCGGGTCGGGCAAGTCCACGATTTTGCGTTTGGTGCTCGGCCTCTTAAAGCCGGATGGCGGGCAAATCTTCATCAACGGCACTGAGATTTCCCATCTGGAAGACGAAGAACTCAATCAAGTGCGGAGAAAGATGAGCATCGTGTTTCAGGAAGGCGCGCTGTTTGACAGCTTGAGCGTTTACGAAAACATCGCTTACCGTCCGCGCGAATTGGGTTGGCCGGAGGCCGAGATTGACGCGCGCGTGCAACGCGTCCTGGCCTTCGCCAGTTTGAATGAAGTCGCGGATCTGTTGCCGAACGCTTTGTCTGGCGGCACGCGGCGGATGGTGGCGATTTGCCGTGCGATCGTGGATCAGCCCGAAATTATCCTGTTCGACGAACCCACTGTCGGCCTCGATCCGCCAACCGCGCACAAACTGTGCGAAGCGGCGATCCGGTTGCGCGATCTGGATGAAGTGACCTCGATGTTCGTCACCCACAAACTGGCTGACGTGCGTTATTTGTCCTCGAATTATGCCGTTAAAACGGTCGCTGACCGCGCGGAGTTGCGGCCCGAAAATGACACGCTTTGCCTAGTCAATACGAAGTTTTTGGTATTGCACGAAGGGAAAGCCGTTTTTGACGGCGCTGATGAAGCGTTGTGGGCATCGGAAGACCCGTTCCTGCGTGAGTTCACGACGCGCGACGAATAAAGCGGCCTCAACCAGCAGCCTGCTTTTTAGGACTTACGCAGAACGCGAGCGAGATTGCCACAGAGGCACAGAGACACAGAGCTTTTTTACAGTGTTGGTGGAGTTCTCTGTTTTCCTCTGTGTCTCTGTGGCAAATCTTTGCGTAAGTCCTGTTTTGTTATTTGCTTATCCTTGCGAGAGAGAGAATGTTACTTCTATGGCGAAGCTCAAACCGAAAAAGGTAGAAACCGAATCAGCAAGCACCGCGCCGCCTGAACCTCCGGTAACAGCAGCTACTGACCGGCGATTTTGGCTTTGTTCGGCGCTCGGCCTGGTCGCCTTTTTTGTTATTTACCTGTTACGGCTGGATCGTATAGTTGGTATGTTTATTGATGATGCCTGGTATGCTTTGTTGGCAAAAGCGCTGGCGACCGGGCAGGGGTACACACTGATTAATTCGCCCACGCCGGGTATCTTGCCGCTTTACCCACCCGCCTATCCGTTCCTGTTGGCAATCTTTTTTAAGCTGTGGCCGCAATTTCCGAATAACATCTTTTTACTCAAAGCGGTTTCCATCGCGGCGATGTTACTCACAGGTGCGGCGACTTATGTTTACCTCGAACGTTATCGGCAGTGGCGACGTTGGACGGCTTTGTTGACGGCCCTGGTGACGGCGCTCAGTCCCGGCCTGGCCTTCATGGCGACTTCGTCGTTGCTGTCGGAATGTGTGTTTGCCGCCGCGCAAATGCTGGCGCTGGTGGCGGTCGAGGAATGCGTGCGGCGGCGTGAGGGTGAACGGTTCGCGCTCTTTGCCTTGCTCGCGGGATTGGCCTGTAGCGCGGCCTTTTTGACGCGTTCGATGGCCATCGGAATCGTGATTGCGGCGTTACTTTATCTGGCGAAGGAGAAACTGTTTAAGACGGCGCTGGTATTCGCCGCCACGGTGGCGGTCATGCTGGGAAGCTGGACGCTGTACACGCAAAGCCGCAAGCCCACCGCCGCGCAACGCGCCGAAGTGAACAATTACATCGTGCGCCCTTACGCTGAACAGTTCTGGGATCGCCTGGCGGGCCACGAAGCGGCGGGGCGGATTACGCTGGGCGAGTTGCCGGAACGATTTTGGAGTAACATCGGCAGCATTTTAAGTAACGATGCGGGCGGCATCTTACTGCCCGCGCTCTTTCCTGCCTTAAATCAGGGCTTAGCTGAGCGCGGCAGCGAGTTGCAATGGACGCTCTCGTTCTTTGCCGGCGTGTTGGTGGTGGCCGGTTATATTATGGTGGCGAAAGAAAGCCTGACGATGGCTGAATTGGCGTTACCCTTTTCACTGGCAATCATCCTGGCCTGGCCCTTCCCGCCGTACCGGTTTTTGTTACCCTCGCTGCCGCTTTTGTTATTTTATTTTTTACAAGGCACAAAACTATTCTGGTTTTTGCATCGGCGGCTGAGTGATGAAAAAGAAACAAGCACATACTGGGGTGTGTTAAACGGATTTGCCGTGCTGTTACTCTTGCTTTGCTTGATCGGCAACGGCAGTTATCTGGCGCGCAAATTTGCTGACACTCCGGCGGAACGTCCGCGTTATCTGCGTATCTTTGAGGAACAAACCGCCCTGCTGAAATGGACTGCCGAGAACGTACCGAAAACCGACACCGTCGTGACGCAAAATCCCGGTCTGGTACATCTGTTGACCGGCAACCGGACGACGACGTTTGATAATCCGGAACAGCATTGGGCCAATTGGAATCAACTGGGTGTGCGTTACTTCGTGCAACTCTCACCGACCCGGTTGCCGGAACCGATCGGGCCGGAGCGCCAATATCGCGTGGCCCATCGTACCGGTGGAGAGTTGAACTTGCGCGTGCTGGATTTGGGCCAGCCCAACAACAGGTCAGCCTGGGGCGCAGGGCTGTCCAATATCAATCTCAATGGCGTCCTGGGCCGATAAATTAATCCAGGTGGAGGGCTTTCCAGGGGGCTGGCGCGCAGCGCTCTTTCGTGCGATAACAAGCACTCCAAAGCGGAATTTCCCCACAAGAATTTATTCTCATGAATCGCGCACGGCATACGCCAAAAGTTTTTGCCTTCGGATTGGCCCTGTTGCTGTGCTGCAATGTGGTTTGCGGCACGCAGGAAAAGATCACGGCACGCGGTCGTCAGTCAGCGGCGGCGGTCGGATTGAGCTACCCCAACGGGCTGGCCCTGAATGCGCAGGGTGAATTGTTCATTTCGGATATTGGCGCGCATTGCATTTTCAAGCTCGACCGGCGGCGGCAATTAACGCTTGTGGCGGGCACCGGGACGGCTGGGTTCAGCGGCGATGGTGGCCCGGCGCTGCGGGCGCAGTTGCGCAGCCCGCACGATCTGTTGTTTGATATGGCGGGGAATCTGCTGATTGCCGATACGGGCAACCAGCGCATTCGCCGCATTGACCGGCGCGGGGTCATCACCACTCTGGCGGGCGATGGAAAAGCGTTGCAATCCAATTACAACGGTGCGCCGCCGCCGCTTTCGCTCAATAATCCGCAGGGGTTGGCGTTGGCGCGCGATGGCGGTTTGCTGATTGCCGATACGTATAACCATGTGGTGCGGCGTCTGGATCAACAGGGGAAACTGACGGTGTTGGCCGGTTCGGTGGCGGGCTATGGCGGCGACGGCGGCCCCGCCGAAAAGGCGCAGTTGAATCTGCCGATGGCCGTGGCGGTGGGCCTGGACGGCAGTGTTTATATCAGCGATGCTGGCAATAGCCGCTTAAGACGCATAGCGGTGGATGGCCGCATCGCCACAATTGCCGGTTATGGACCCGCGCAAGACACGTATGGCGCGGGTTTTGGGGGCGAGGGAGAGAGGATCGAAAAGGCGAAGCTTTTTTCAGCGACAGACCTAAAGTTCGATCAGGCGGGACGCTTGTATATTTGCGACAGCGGTAATCAGCGGGTTCGCGTTTGGCAGCAAAGCACCGTGGTTACTGTGGCAGGCGTCGGAACTTTAGGCTTCAGCGGTGATGGTCAACGCGCCATCGCGGCAGCCTTAAACACCCCACAAAAGCTGGCCCTCGACTCGGAGGGCGGCTTTTATATCGCTGACCGGGCCAATCAGCGCGTTCGTCATGTGGACGCACACGAGATCATCCATACAGTGGCAGGAACGGGAAAACCGGTTGGGCAAATGTTCGAGCGGTCTTTCTCCAAATAAAATGAGGGGTGTGCGCACATCCTTCAGCAAAGCACACCAGGACCAGGCTTAATCCACGCGTAAGCACGAGGTTCCTGCTTATGAACCTATGTCTATCGAAGTGGAGAGTGCCGGGCTGCCAGCGGTTTTACCTTCGGCCACTGAGTTGTTACACACGTGGTGGTGGGCTGGTGAGACGGAACAAGCGGAACAGTTGCTGACGCGCCTCTTGGCGGAACACGCGACGCCCACGATCAAAGCCGTCATCGCTTTCCGGCTGAGAACTGAACTCACCGAACCGAGCGATGTCGAAGACGTTTGTCAGGAAGCCACACTCCAGTTATTAGCCCGACTGAACCAGCTTAAAAATTCCGGCGCTCCGCCGCTCTACGGCGATTTTCGCAGTTACGTGGCAGCCATCGCGCACCAGGTGTGCTCGTTGTATCGGCGGCGACAATTCCCGCAACGCGCGCGGTTGAAGGATCAAGTACGCTACGTTTTGACCCATCAACCCAGCCTGGCGTTGTGGGAAGCCGCGCGCAAAATCTGGTTGAGCGGGTTTGCCGCGTGGCGCGACCAACGCCAGCAAGCCATCGCGGCGAGTCAAGTGCAGAGGCTGCAAGATGAACCTGAGAAGCTCGCTTTTCCCGGCATCCGGTTAGGGCCGGTGGTGCTCGCGGAACTCCTGACCGCCATTTTCAATTATTTTCGCGGCCCACTCGAATTTCCGGCGTTGGTCAATCTGGTGGCGACCCTGCGGGGGATCAAAGACGCGCCCGCCCGCCAAACGCTGCCAGAGGAAAGCGCGCCACAGCTTCGCCTTGATGACCAAACGGCAGGGCGTGTCGAACAGCGGCTCTATCTGCAACAACTCTGGCAAGCGCTGATCCAATTGCCGTTGCCACAGCGGCTGGCCTTGTTGCTGAACTTGCGCGACGCGCAGGAGCGCGGCTTGGTGATGTTGCTGGTGGAATTACAAATCACCTCGCTCCACCAGCTTGCCGAGGTTTTGGAAATGACGCCCACCGCCTTTGCGGAATTGTGGCGTGAACTGCCGGTGGATGACACGCGCATCGCCGCTTTGCTGGGGCTAACGCGGCAACAAGTGATCAATCTGCGCAGTTCCGCCCGCCGCCAATTGGCCAGCCGTCTGCGCGCCGTGCAAGGGGAGCAATGAAGTCGCTGTGCGCGTTTTGAAGCGGAGTACCTTTGGCCACTCAGCCGCCGCCCCGAAACCCGCTGACCCTGCAAAGAATCGCGCCTGACCTGCTGATCAAACATTCAACAGAAAAACTCTTCTTTCTGTAGATTTCTCGGTGACGGCGGTTCGGTTCAGAGTTCACGCTTCAGCGTGTGGGTGACGGTCCGCAGACACGCTGAAGCGTGAACTCTGAACGTTTGCTCCCATTCCGGCCCCGAATTATTTACAGCAGGGAAAAATTTGCGGGCACGTGCAATATGGGAGCGATCTTCGCATGTGTTGTTATTGTGCAAGTCGCTGTTGCCGCGTGCGGCGCCTGCTGATCCCACTATCAGTCATTTGGAGAGCGAAAGAACGTGACAACGCATTTATCGAAACAAGAATTACTGAGCTTTCAGCAACGGCGTGTATCTGCCGCTGAGTTGCTGAGGATAGACCGGCATCTATCCGCTTGCTCGGATTGTGCGCAACGGCTGGACAGTGCGCCGGGATTACAAAGCACCGTGCGGCGGCTGCAAACGGAGTTGGCCGGGGCGGAAGGCGAGTTGTGTTCCTACTTCGGCTTTGCGCAGAAAGCGGATTACGTCAACGGGCAATTGAGCGCGCCTGAAATGGCTCTGGCAAAGTCGCATCTGGAACAGTGCGCGGAATGTTGTTTGGAGTTTGTGGAATTGCAAGAAGTGCGCGCGGGCCTGACGCCAGGACGCGCGGCCAGTCCGGTGACGCAAACGGCGTGGGAAAAAATAAGCGGCTGGTTTGAAATGCCGGTGGTTCGTTGGGCCTGGCGGGGGTTGGGGACAGTGGCAACGGTGGTGGTCTTAGCCTGGCTGACGGCCACGCTTTGGCCCGGACGCGAAACGTTTCAGCCTGCGCGAACACGCGCGACGCCGACCAGCACTCCGCTGCCACCTAGTGATGAAACAACGCCAGCGTCGCCCACGCCAAATACCGCATCTGGCGCAAAGTCTGATGAAACTGTGCTGCCGGCTGATGCGTTACTGGCTACCTTACGTGACGGCGAGCGGCACATTACGCTTGATTCAACCGGCCAGTTGCGGGGCTTAGAAGCTCTCTCGCCCGCAGCACAGGTAGCGGTCAAAGAAGCCTTGGCAACCCAGCAAATCAAGCTTTCCGCGCAGGTCGTGCAAATGCGCACGGCGACCGTCGAGTTGTTGGATCAGCGGCGCGACCCGGTGGATTTCGCGCTGCTCGCACCGCTGGGGCAGGTGGTGCAAGCCACGCGCCCGCGGTTGAGATGGCAGGCTCTGAACGGGGCCACGTGCTATTACGTGACGGTTTACGATACCAATTTCCAGAAAGTCGCTGCCAGCGGCGCTTTGACTGGCACGGAATGGGTTCCGGCCACGCCGCTCGAACGCGGGCGCAGTTATTACTGGCAGGTGCGGGCGCTCAGGGACGAGCAGGAATTCTTTGCTCCTGCGCCCAACGCGCCGGATGCAAAATTCAAAGTCTTAGAACGGGTTCAACTCGCCGAAATAGAACAAGCGAGAACCGGGCAAGCGTCACATTTGGCCTTGGGCGTGCTGTACGCGCGGGCCGGGCTGCTGGAGGAAGCGGGTTTGGAATTCAAAGCATTGTTGGCTGTCAATCCGCACTCGCCCCTGGCGCAGCGGCTGTGGCAGAGCTTTGAACGGCAGAGTCGAAACTTGCGTCTCGCGCGCAAAAACCAATAGCACGCTGGGGACAAGTGAAACCACGGAGAGAAACGAGGAAGGGCGCGTGGCTTGGGGCCTTCATCGTTTTGCGTCCCTTCGTGGTTTCACTTGTCCCCGGCGCGCCATGACTTTGGGCGCTTGAAAGCGCTGAGCCAACCCTGCGCGGCTCATTACTACGGTTCCTAGCAATTCAAATTCAGCTTTTGCGCCGCCTCAATACACAAGCTAAGCAGCACCGGCACACCAGCGGCTGACCTGCCAAACTGCTTACTGGCGACAACTGCCAAGCCCGCTTAACCACAATGGCAATGAATTAAGGTTCAGATACGGGACGCTGGGACAGTACCGCGCGCGTGAGCAAGCGGCGCGTCAAGCTTGCCACTTGGCCGAATTGCCAAAGTGCCACTTGCTCACGCGCGCGGTACTGCCCCGCTGCGCGGTTTCACCGTACACCGTAGTGAAAGCCGCTCTACAACTTACTGGCTTGCTCCGATCAAAATAAAGCCCGCCCAATAGAAGGGATGGCGATATTGTGGTTTGCGTAAGACCGTGAGCGCGGCTTGGCGTAACGCTTCTGCCGTATTGGGGTGCGCCTGTTTGCTGCCCGTCTGCGGTTGCAATTGACGATGAAAGGCGAGCATCAAATCAGCCGTGCTGCGCGATTCGACTTTCCACTGACTCACGACATTCGCCGGCGACCCGGCGATAAAGAAGGCCCAGGTCAAGCCGATGATGCCCTCGCCGGAACCAATCCGGCCACGCGCCGTCTCACACGCCGAGAGCACGACCAGATCCGCCTGCAAATTCATCCGCATAATCTCCCAGGCTTCCAATAAACCATCTTCTCTGACCGCCGCACCTGGGCCAGGCGCGGCGGCCAGAGAAGATGGTTTGGCAGCTTCAGGATTTCCTGTGGGCGCCAAAGGCTGGCTCAACAACAACTGCGAATAGAGCGGGCTGGCGTCATTCAGTATCCCGTGCGTGGCCAGATGCAAAATCTGGTAATGACCGGCCTCAGCCTTGAGTAAGTCTTCGCTGGCTGCGGCGCCCAGCAAAACTTTACTATGCTGCGCGCCATAGACCTGTTTAAGCGCATTGACCTGGCGCGCTGTTTCCGGCAGCGGCGCCAGCCGCTCACCCATCAAGAGCGCTTCTGACGGCGACTGTTCCATTTTGCCGAGCAAGGGATTGCCCAACGCGAGCAACGAAGGAGAATTGCCGGATAGATGTCGCCGGGCCGCTTTTTGCCGCGTCATCGCCTGTAACACCGGCAGCGAGGGCGCATAGGCCAAGGCGTAATCTTCGATCAAATACCGGTTGTTGCCGGCCTGGAGGGCCTGAAACGGCAATTGCCAAAGCCCGCCATCGGGAATGATGATCAATGTTTTCGTATGCTGAAGCTGGCGCTGCGCCGGTTCCAGCAGGCGGCGATACAATTCGCCGGACATTTCCTGAATGTCGAAATAACGATTGGCAATCCGCCGGCGGAACCGCTCCGTCAATTCGTTGACCTCTTTGCGCGTCAGATTCAACGGATGGACGCGCAAATCCACCGGCAGGCTGTCCGCTGCTTGGGCCGCCGGTTGCGTTGCCGCCTCGGGCTTGGTGATGACGAACAGGTAGGTCTGCTCTTCGGCGACGATGAACTCCAAAATGGCCGTATGCGCATCGGGCAACAGCGCGCTGATTTCGCGCAGACTGAGCGGCTGTAATTCACCGCGTTGTAATTTCAACTCAGGGTGCGCCGCATACAGCGCCACCTGGAATTCCTCGTAAGCAAAGCGCACCTGTTGTAACTGCTTCTCCAACTCGCCCACACGCTTTTCGTCCACCTGCGGTTTCAATCGTTCCAGATAGAGCACCGCATTGAGGGTCGTCAAATCCCGCGTGAGCTTGCGTTCCTGTGCGGTTTCGGCTGGCGTCATTGCTTTGGCGAAATCGGCTTTGCCGCTTTGCAAAACATCCAGCAGCACACGCCCCTTGGCGCGCTGCGCATATTCGAGCGCCTCAGCGATAACAGTGGCCGTCGGCGGTGCGTCGGGCGTCCCGGCACGTTGGCTTTGAGCGATCAGCAATTCGATCATGCCGTAGTAAGGGCCAATGCGCGCTTCGAGAAAGCTTTGCCGATCACGTTCGCTGATGCGGGCCAAGGTGCGTAATTGCTCAACCGCCTGAATGGCGGTGGCAAAGTTTTGCCGGGCCGGTTCAAATTGTCCGAGTGCCGCGTAGGCCTTGCCCGCGCGCATACTGGCCTTGGCCAGGACTTCCTGGTTGCCAATCTGGCGCGCCATCCCGATAGCGCGTTCGGTCAATTCAATGGCTTGCCGGTAATCGCCCTGCAAGCGCCGCGTGTTGCCCAGATTGCTCCAGGTAAAGGCCTGCGACTCTTTGCTGCTCAGCGTCTCGGCCAGAAGCAGGCTCTGTTGATAAAGACTCTCGGCAAGCGCGTATTGGCCCTGCGCTTCATGCACCACGGCCAGATTGTTCAGCGCCAGCATCATCATCGGTTTGAAGCCGTTGGCTTCCGCCAGTTTGAGGGATTCTTCGAACGTGGCGAGCGCGGCGGTGTATTCGTTCAACGCGAGCTGCGTCAAGCCGAGATTGTTCAGGGACTTGTTAATCAGATCGGCGTCCTTGAGCACCCGCCCCAGTTTGAGCGCGCGTTGATGCGTTGCCAGCGCGAGCGGGAAATTGCCTTGTAATTGATAGATGCTGCCGATGTTGTTTAACGCGCGCAAGGTTCCCAGGTCATCTTTGAGTTGTTCGGCCAACACACTGCTGTGCTGATAATAGTCAAACGCCTTGCCATAGTCGCCCTGACTAAAACTGATGTTCCCCAGATTGAGGATAATGTTGAGTTTGCCGGACTGATCCTGCAATTCCTCCGCGAGCTTTAGGCTGCGCTGATAGAAATCGTAGGCCGAATCGTGCTCGCCCTGGGAATAATACACATTTCCAAAACCGCGCAGCGCCGTCATCAACGCGCTTTTATTACCCTGCCGCTCGGCTAATTGCTGGGCTTGCGCATAGCGTTCGTAGGCCGTCCGCAATTGTCCGCGCAAGTACAGCGTGCGCGCTTCAGCCAGTAATTCATCCAGCGTGGCGCTCGGCGTTGGCGTAGCCTGCGCCTGCGCCGGTGGTGCGGACGCCTCCTGCCTTGCTGTAACGGCACCAGTCACACCAAGCAACGCAACCAGCCACGCCACGCAAACGGGCAAGCGTAAACGCGCCAACTGCATGGGATACCGGACACAAAAATGCACAGGGTATTTCACTTGAACTACACTCGCGGCCAAAGAAATTTCCTTGGTGATTGACCAGTGAACTAGAAGGCTATTGCTGACAACGCGCGCATCATGCCCTGCCTTTTTTGCTGGCGCAAGTAGGGCCACCGCGTAGAGTGCTGTTTTTTTGGAAAATCTGGACGTTTGCGCTGATAAAAGGTTGGGGATTTCGCAAACTGCTGAGACAGTCTGCGCGCAGCGAGTTTCGCTCAATGCTTATCCTCGGCATATTTCTTGATGCCCCAAACCGAAATGATCTCTCAAAGAGGCCGCCACGCTACCTATCATTGCCAGATGCGCGGAGGGGAATTAGGATGCGCGCGTCATCAACTGAAATTGTTGTGCCTGGAAGTTATGCTTTGTGCGGCACGCCCAAGTGCCGCCAACAGCCTCAACAGTTTTACCGGTAGAAATCGTTTATCAACGACCACGGACGGATTTTGCTAACGCGCGCGTGAGCCAAGGTTGGTTCAAGCGCCATTGCGCCAATTGAAAAATGCATCTTACCTTTCGCTTACTCGCCTCCTTTATGGTTGCGTCGCATCTGCCAGCTATCGCCCTCGCGCAATGGCAGGCGCAAACCAGCAATACCACCGCCAGCTTGCGCGGCCTCTGCGCCGTCAGCGAAAAAGTCGCCTGGGCCAGCGGCACACAAGGCACCTACATTCGCACTGTGGATGGCGGCCAGACCTGGCAAGCCGGGCAAGTGCCGGGCGCGGAAAAGCTGGACTTCCGCGATGTCGAAGCCTTTGACGCCAACACCGCGTATTTGCTGAGCATCGGCAACGGCGACTCGTCGCGTATTTACAAGACGACGGACGGTGGCCTGCACTGGACGCTGCAATTCAAGAACAGTGAGCCAAAAGCGTTTTTTGACGCCCTCGCTTTTTGGGACGCGCGGCACGGCTTGGCGATGAGCGATCCGGTCAATGGCCGCTTCGTCATCATCACGACCGATGACGGTGGCGTGACGTGGAAACAACAACCACCCGCAGGCATGCCGCCCGCTTTGCCGAATGAAGGCGGCTTTGCGGCCGGCGGCACTTGTCTGCTGACGCAAGGCAAAAGCAATGTCTGGCTCGGCACGGGCGGCGCAACAGTTGCGCGCGTCTTTCATTCGACTGATCGCGGGCGCACCTGGACGGTCGCTGAAACGCCTTTATTGGCAGGCGTAGCGTCAGCCGGCGTCTTTGGTCTCGCCTTTCGTGATGATAAAAACGGCGTCGCGGTCGGCGGCGATTACCAAAAACCGCCGCAGGCCGACAGGAATTACGCCGTCACCAACGACGGCGGGCGCGCCTGGAAGCTGATCGAAACGAACAAGCCCGGCGGCTTTCGTTCCGGCGCAATGTTTGTGCGCGGGAAACGCGGCTGGCAAATGTTTGTCGTTGGCCCGTCGGGGGCAGACGTGGCAGATGGTGACGGCGCATTCACCAAACTGGACGGCGAGAATTACAACGCGGTGAGTTTTGCGAAAGGGAATGTGAAAGCCGGTTGGGCGGTGGGGCCGCGCGGACGGATTGCGAAGTGGGTGGGCCGTTAATTCAAAGAAGTTTGCCCACGAAGGCACACGAAGAAGCACGAAGATATTTTGAGGACTTCGTGTTTGCTTCGTGTGCCTTCGTGGGCAAAACATTTATACCAGTTTGTGCTGATTGATCGGCAATTCCCGAATGCGGTTGCCCGTCGCCGCATAAATCGCATTGCACAGCGCGGGCAAGATCGGCGGCACACCCGGTTCGCCCACGCCAGCGGGCGGTGCATCGCTGGGCACCAGATGGACGTGCGTGACGAGCGGCGCTTCGTGCATGCGCGCGACCGGGTAACCATCGAAGTTGGATTGCTGAATCGCGCCGTTCTTGGCCGTGATCTCGCCCATTAGCGCGATGCTTGTGCCGAAAACGGATGCGCCCTCAAATTGATTGCGCACGCGGTCGGGATTGATGATCTGGCCCGCATCGGCGGCGATGTCTACGCGGGGGATGCGCAGTTTGCCTGCGCTGTCCACTTCGACTTCGACCACAGCGGCGACGTAGCTGTAAAAGCTCCAATGCGCCGCGATGCCCAGCGCACGGCCCTTCGTGGGTTTCTTTTTCGCCCAGCCGGATTTTTCAGCTACGAGTTCGATCACGTTGCGCAACCGGCCCGTGTCGAGCGGAAATTTTTGCGCCAACGGATTGCCCGGCAAATCCACCTTGCGCGGTGAACCCAGCAATTCCAGCAAGTATTCCACGCGGTCGCGATTTGCCAGCGCGGCCAGTTCGTCGGCAAATGAA
The DNA here is from genome assembly GCA_016196035.1 of Acidobacteriota bacterium. Taxonomy (NCBI): domain Bacteria; kingdom Pseudomonadati; phylum Acidobacteriota; species Acidobacteriota bacterium. The sequence continues at coordinate 106,739 of JACPYM010000011.1, forward strand.
TGCACCCCGAAGGCGTGATAGATGTTCGACACCGAACGCAACCAGCCGATGCGCACGTGCGCCTGGGCCGGGCCGTTTTCCGCGCGGTGGTTGGGGATGTCGAAGGGCAGATTGCTCCAACCCATGCCCAACTCGAACGGCTGGCCGGTATTCGTCGCCGGATTGAACATCGCGCCAATCGAGGGAAACGCCGAACGTTGCAGCCAGGCGGTCGGTTTGCCCTTGGCATCCACGGCGGCCTTCAAATACATCGCGGCGACGGCGTGGTAATAATCGAAGCGTATGTCTTCTTCGCGGCTCCACGTGACCTTGACCGGCTTGCCGACGGCTTTCGAGAGCAGCGCGGCCTCGGCAACGTAATCGGGTTTGGACTTGCGTCCGAAGCCGCCGCCCAACAGCGTGACGTTGCAGATGACCTTTGACTTGTCTATGCCCAGCGCCGCCGCAACGGTGTCTTGCACGGCCTGCGGGTTTTGCGTGGCCGTGTGGATGGTGCACACGCCGTCTTTGAATTCGGCCACGGCGGCGGGCGGCTCCATCGGTGCGTGCGCGAGATGCGGCACGTAATAGGTCGCTTCGTGGGTTTTGCCGCCCTTGGCGAATTCGGCGTCCACGTCACCGACGTTGCGTGCGGCCTTTTGCGGTTTCTGGACGGTTTCGATCAAGGCTTGTTTGTAGCTGACCGAGTCATAAGCCGCGTTTGCACCCGCGTCCCATTCGACCTTCAGCTTCTTGCGACCTTGCAGCGCGGCCCAGGTGCTGTTGGCGATGACGGCTACGCCGCCCAGCGGTTTGAATTGATAGGGCGGCGTCAAGGCGGGAATGACGACGGTCTGTTGCACGCCTTTGACCTGTTTGGCGGCGCTGTCGTCAAAGCTTTTCAGCTTGCCGCCATACACCGGCGAACGTTCAATCGAGGCGTAGACCATCCCCGGCATCTTGGCGTCAATGCCGAAAATGCCTTTGCCCGCGACGATGTCGGCCTGATCAATCGTCTGTAGCGGTTTGCCGATGTAGCGGAATTCTGCAGACGGCTTCAGCTTCAACTCTTCTTTTTTCGGTACAGCTTGCTTGGCTGCGAGCGCGACCAGTTCGCCGTAGCCGAGTTCGCGGTTGCTCGCGGCGTGTACGACCTTGTGATTTTGCGCTTTGCACTCGGCGGCGGAGACGCCCCACTTTTCAGCGGCAGCGCTCACCAGCATCGTGCGCGCGGTCGCGCCCGCCTGCCGCATCGCGTCATAAAAATCGCGGATGGAGCAGGAGCCGTCCGTGTTTTGATCGCCGTATTTCTTGTCGCCGATGGCCTGCTCGATCTTGACGCGCTTCCAATCGGCTTCGAGTTCGTCGGCGACAACGGCAGGCAGCACGCTGCGGATGCCCGTGCCCATTTCGGAACGGTGCGTGATGATGATGACCGTGCCGTCGGTTTCCAAACCCAGATAGACATTCGGTGTCCAAGCGGCGGCGGCGGCTTCGTTGGTTGAAGTGCTAGCAGCTTCGGCCAATTCCAACGGTAGGATGCGCGCGCCGATGACCAGAGCGGATGCCGAGAGCATGTTGCCCAGGAAGTTGCGGCGGCTTTGTGATTCAATGCGTAATTCAATGCGGCTCATTCCCCGCCTCCTTTCGCAGCGGCTTTCGCCGGCGCTTTCGGTACGCCATTCGCCGCCAGTTTGATCGCTTCGCGAATGCGTTGATAGGTGCCACAGCGGCAGATGTTGCCTTTCATCGCGGCGTCAATGTCGGCATCGGTCGGCTTGGGTTTTTGTTTCAGCAAGGCGGCGGCCTGCATAATCTGGCCGGTTTGGCAGTAACCGCATTGCGGCGCGTTGACCGCTTGCCAGGCCGTTTGCAACGGATGCGTGGCGGTGGCGCTCAGCCCTTCGATGGTGGTGATGTTTTTGCCAGCGGCGGCTTGCAGCGGCATCTGGCAACTGCGCACCGCCGCGCCATTCACGTGCACAGTGCATGCGCCGCAGAGGCCTTCGCCGCAACCGAACTTGGTGCCGGTCAGTTGCAGTTCATCGCGCAAGAACCACAGCAACGGCATTTCGGGATCGCCGTCAAATTGGCGCGCCGCTCCATTAACCTTGAGTTGGATCATTTGCTCTCTCCCCGGAAAAGTTTGTTTTGGGAATTGCCGCCCGTACTGGCGTGACGGGATTATAGCGGCGGCGCGCCAAGGTGCCTAGCGCGCAGCGGTTTTTTTGCGGTTCAGTGTATGCCAAAGGCTGTGCGCTGGGACGGTACCGCGCGCGTGAGCAAGCGGCGTCTGCGCAGTTGTGCCAGTGCACCTTGCGGTTCAGTGTATGCCAAAGGCTGTACGCTGGGACGGTACCGCGCGCGTGAGCAAGCGGCGTCTGCGCAGTTGTGCCAGTGCACCTTACTTG